>NZ_JBHXSC010000044.1:0-62525 GCF_042716505.1 Streptomyces sp. NPDC058674 | reverse complement strand
GGCCTCACCGGCATCATCCTGGCGTCACCGCCGATGGACTTCCACGTCACCGACTCCTATTTCGTGGTGGCCCACTTCCACTACGTCGTCTTCGGCACGGTCGTCTTCGCGATGTTCGCCGGCTTCTACTTCTGGTGGCCGAAGATGACCGGCACGATGCTCGACGAACGCCTCGGGAAGATCCACTTCTGGACGCTGTTCATCGGCTTCCACATGACCTTCCTCGTCCAGCACTGGCTCGGAGCCGAGGGCATGCCCCGCCGCTACGCCGACTACCTGGACGCCGACGGGTTCACCGCGCTCAACACCTTCTCCTCCATCGGAGCCTTCCTCCTCGGCGCGTCCACCCTGCCGTTCTTCTACAACGTGTGGAAAACCGCCAAGTACGCCCCCCGCGTAAGCGTCGACGACCCGTGGGGCTACGGCCGCTCCCTCGAATGGGCCACCTCCTGCCCACCGCCGCGGCACAACTTCGTCACCCTGCCCCGCGTCCGCTCCGAGTCGCCGGCCTTCGACCTCCACCACCCGGAGATCGCCGCCTTCGACTACGCGGGCGACCACAAACGTGACGTCATCGACCAGGACGGGGCCTCCGGCCCCCGCGGCTCCCGGCCGGGAACAGGCCCGGCCCAGCCCGAGTAGGCCGGGACCCAGCCGATGAGTGAACGCTCCGAGGAAACGGCTGCCGGGCTCGCCCGGATCGAGGGATACCTCATGAGTCAGGCAGCACTGGGAGAAGCCCAGGGTCAGGGCGAGGCGTTCGCCCTCGCCCTGACCTGGCTCGGCCCCTGCGAACAGAACGAGATCAGCCGCCTGTTCGCCCAGCACCACCTCGATCTGCGCAAGGAGATGCTCACCGCGACCATGGTCCGGGCTGACGAACTCAAAGCGGAGTACTCACAGCGGTACGACCACCTGCGCCGGCGCATCACCGGCCTGGCAGGGGCCGCCCTCGGGCTCTACACCCTCATCCTGGCCTTCGTCTGCCTTCTCTGAACGCGTCCGGCCGACCGGGCTGCCTCGAACAACGACACACCCTGCACGGTCCATGACGTCGTACATCCGATGGCCTGCGGGCAGGGAGCGAGGCGGTTCGACGGGGCTACTGCCTGTCCCCACACCAGGGTCGTGGCCGAGGACCCCCGCCGGCGGGGGCATCAGCCCCGGTACAGCGCCTCGATCTCGTCCGCGAAGTCCTTCGCCACCACGTTCCGCTTGAGCTTCAGCGACGGCGTGATGTGGCCCGACTCCTCCGTGAACTGGGAGGGCAGAATGCGGAACTTCCGCACCGACTCCGCCTTGGACACCGCCGCGTTGCCGTCGTCCACGGCCCGCTGGACGGCGGCCACGAGATCCGCGTCCTCGCGCAGTTCCGCGGCCGTCACCCCGGCCGGCTTGCCGTGTTCGGCGGCCCAGCGCCCGAGGAACTCCTCGTCGATGGTGACGAGCGCGGCCACGAACGGCCTCGCGTCGCCGACGACCATGCACTCCGCGACCAGCGCGTGCGCCCTGATCCGGTCCTCGATCACCGCCGGGGCGACGTTCTTGCCGCCCGCCGTGACGATGAGCTCCTTCTTGCGCCCGGTGATCGCGAGGTAGCCGTCCTCGTCGAGGGTGCCGACGTCGCCGGTGTGGAACCAGCCGTCGGTCAGCGCCTCGGCCGTCGCCGTCTCGTTCTTCCAGTAGCCGCTGAAGACGTGCTCGCCGTGCAGCAGCACCTCGCCGTCGTCGGCGATGCGCACCACGGAGCCCGGCAGGGGCTGCCCCACCGTGCCGATCTTCTGCTTGTCCCACGGGTTGAAGGTGGTGGCCGCGCAGGACTCCGTCAGGCCATAGCCCTCCAGGACCGTGAAGCCGATGCCGCGGAAGAAGTGCCCGAGCCGCTCGCCCAGCGGGGCGCCGCCGGAGATCGCGTACTCACCGCGCCCGCCGAGGACCGCGTGCAGCTTGCCGTAGACGAGCTTGGAGAAGAGCCTGTGCTTGAGCCTGAGCCCGAAGGAGGGCCCGCGCGGGGTGTCCAGCGCCCGGCTGTACGCGATGGCGGTCTCGGCGGCCGCGTCGAAGATCTTGCCCTTGCCGTCGGCCTGCGCCTTGGCGCGCGCCGAGTTGTAGACCTTCTCGAAGACGCGCGGCACGCCGAGGATCAGCGTCGGCCGGAAGGACTGCAGCTCGTCGGTCAGGTTCTTGATGTCCGGTACGCAGCCCAGCCGGATCGGCGCCAGTACGGCCGCCACCTCCACCAGGCGCCCGAAGACGTGCGCCGCCGGGAGGAAGAGCAGCACCGAACACTCGCCGGTCTTGAACAGCGGGCTCAGCCGCTCCACCGCGTTGCCGCACTCGGCGAAGAAGTTGCGGTGGGACAGCACGCAGCCCTTGGGCCGGCCGGTGGTGCCCGAGGTGTAGACGATGGTGGCGGGGTCGTCGGCGTTGGCGAGGCCGCTGCGCTCGTCGACCTCCGCGTCGGTGACCGCGGCGCCCGCCGTCCGCAGCGCGGCCAGGTCCCCCTGCTCGATCTCCCAGACCTCGCGCAGGTCGGGCAGCCGGTCGCGCAGCGAGGCCACGGCCGCGCTGTGCCCGGGGCTCTCGACGATCGCGGCGACCGCGCCGGAGTCGCCCAGGATCCACTGGATCTGCTCGGGGGAGCTGGTCTCGTACACCGGGACGGTGACGGCGCCCGCGCTCCAGATCGCGAAGTCGATCAGCACCCACTCGTAGCGGGTGCGGGAGATCAGGGCGACGCGGTCGCCGGGGCGGACGCCAGCCGCCATCAGACCCTTGGCCGTCGCCCGGACCTCGGCGAGGAACTCGGTCGCACTCACGTCCTGCCATCGGCCGTCGACCTTGCGGCTCATGACGGCGGTGTCTGGATGCTGAGCGGCGTTGCGGCGGATGAGATCCGTCAGGTTCCCGTCCGACGGGACCTCGTACAGGGCCGGAAGGCTGAACTCGCGCAAGACTGCTGCTCCTCTGGGCGCCATCGCCACCGTGTGGACCGACCGGACGTTACCCACCGGTAGTGGGTTCCGGATAGGGGGAACCGGCCAGATGTTCCCTGCGTCACATGACGCGGACGTGCCATGCCGACAGTAGTCGACCCCGTTTGCGACTCGGAAGTAACCGCAGGTCCGGCCGCCTCCGCCACCCCCTCTACCCCGCGTCCCCGGGCGCCCCTAGGGTGGCGGGATGGGTGGCAGGAAAAGCAGCACGCGGGTCCACGTCGTGAGCGACGTCCACGGCAACACGGAGGCCCTCGCCAGGGCGGGCGACGGCGCCGACGCGCTGATCTGCCTCGGTGACCTCGTGCTCTTCCTCGACTACGCCGACCACTCGCGCGGCATCTTCCCCGACCTCTTCGGCACCGAGAACGCCGACCGGATCGTCGAGCTCCGGACCGCCCGCCGGTTCGCCGAGGCCCGCGCCCTCGGCCGGACGCTGTGGGCGGGCCTGGACCGCGAGCAGATGATCGAGAGCGCGGTGCGCCGCCAATACGCCCGGATGTTCGCCGCCTTCCCCGACCCCACGTACGCGACCTACGGCAATGTCGACATCCCCGGTCTATGGCCGGAGTACGCCGACCGTCCCGGCCTGACCGTGCTGGACGGCGAACGGGTCGAGATCGGCGGCAGGGTCTTCGGCTTCGTCGGCGGCGGACTGCCCTCGCCGATGCGGACGCCGTACGAGGTGGACGAGGAGGAGTACGCCGCCAAGGTGGAGGCCCTGGGCGAGGTGGACGTGCTGTGCTCGCACATCCCGCCCGAGGTGCCGGAACTCTGCTACGACACGGTCGCCCGCCGGTTCGAGCGGGGCAGCGAGGCGCTGCTGGCCGCCATCCGCCGCACCCGCCCCCGCTACGCCCTCTTCGGGCACGTGCACCAGCCGCTGGCCCGCCGGATGCGGATCGGGGGCACGGAGTGCGTGAACGTCGGGCACTTCGCGGCGACGGGCCGTCCGTGGGTCCTGGAATGGTGAGCGGCCGGCGGACCGCGGGTGGAGCAGGCGGCGCCGGAGGGCGCTGGAGTGGTCGGCCCCGCACGCGCGGTAGCCTTCGAGCGGCGGCCAGGGCCGCACACTTCCTCGAACACTCCCCGGAGGAGCAACCGCGATGGCGGAACACACCAGCTCAAGCATCACGATCGAGGCCGCGCCGGCCGATGTGATGGCCGTGATCGCCGACTTCGCCCGCTACCCCGAGTGGACCGGCGAGGTGAAGGAGGCGGAGGTGCTGGCCACCGACGCGGAGGGCCGCGCGGAGAGGGTACGGCTGCTGCTCGACGCCGGTGCCATCAAGGACGACCACACGCTCGCCTACACCTGGAAGGGTGCGGACGAGGTCAGCTGGACCCTCGACAAGTCGCAGATGCTCCGCCAGCTCGACGGCTCCTACCGGCTGGCCCCGCTCGACGGCGGCGCGCGCACCGAGGTCACCTACCAGCTGACCGTGGACGTCAAGATCCCGATGCTCGGCATGATCAAGCGCAAGGCCGAGAAGGTCATCATCGACCGTGCGCTGGCGGGCCTGAAGAAGCGCGTCGAGTCCACCTGACCCCCTGCGGGGACGCGTCCGCCGGGGGCACCGCCCCCGGGCCCGGCGCCCCCTCCCGCAGCCGGGACGCGGCCCCCGGGGCTCCGCCCCGGACCCCGCGCCTCACACGCCGGCGGCTGGATTCGGCCGGCGCTCAAGGCGCGAAGACCATCGAACCGGAGTAGCCGCACCATGCGCACCCTGCTGATCACCGGCCCCGGCGGGGCCGGGCGGACCACCGTGGCCGCGGCCACGGCCCTCGCCGCCGCCCGGCAGGGGCAACGGGTGCTGCTGCTGTCCGGGGACCCCGGCGACCCGATGGCCGCCCTGGTCGGCGGGCCGGCGGGACCGTCCGCCGAGCCCGTGCCCGGACTGCGGGCCGTACCGGTGGCCGAGGGGCTCCGGGTCGCCCGCGTGGACTCCGGGGAGGAGTTCCGCGACGAGCTCGTCGCCCTCCAGGAACGCGCCTCCGGACTCCTCGGCATGGTCGGCGCCCGGCCCCTCGGAGCGGAGGAGCTCACCGAGCTGCCCGGCGCCGAGCAGTTCGCGCTGCTGCGCGCCCTGCGGCGGGCCTCCGCCGCGCCCGGCACCGACCTCGTCGTGGTCGACATGCCCCCGCTCCACCAGACCGTGGCGACCCTGGCGCTCCCCGCCCAACTGCGCCGCTACCTCGCCCGGCTGCTCCCCGCCGAGCGGCAGGCCGCCCGCGCCCTGCGCCCCGTACTGGCCCAGCTGGCCGGCGTACCGATGCCAGCCCGGTGGCTGTACGAGGCCGCCGCCCGCTGGGACGAGGAGCTGGCCGCCGTCCAGGCCGTCGTCGAGGCCGACACCACCGGCGTCCGGCTGGTCGCCGAACCGGGACCGGCCGCCCGCGCCGCCCTGCGCACCGGTCTCCTCGGGCTCGCCCTGCACCAGCTGGCCGTCACGGACCTGGTGGCCAACCGGTGCGTGCCGGACTCCGCCGACCCCTGGGCCGCCTCCCTCGCCGCCCAGCAGCGGGCGTTCCTGCGCGAATGGGACCCCGGCGTCCCCGTGCGGGAGGTCGCGCACCTCGGCCGGGACCCGCGGGGCCCCGGCGACCTGGCGGAGCTGGCCGGTCCCGCCGCCCGCGGGCCCCTCGCCCCGGTCCCGCCCGGCGGGGGCGACCGGGCCTGGCCCGTCGAGGACCGCCTCGCCGAGGACGGGGTGCTCGTCTGGGCCCTGCGGCTGCCGCACGCCCGCAAGGGCGAACTCGACCTGATCCGCCGCGGCGACGAGCTGCTGCTCACGGTGGGCCCGTACCGCAGGGTCGTGGCGCTGCCCTCGGCGCTGCGCCGCTGCGCGGTCTCCGGCGCCGCCCTGGCGCAGGACGTGCTCCGCGTCCGCTTCACACCCGATCCCGGCCAGTGGCCCCGTACGTCCTGATCCCCCTACCGCCGTTCGGGTACCGTCGAAGGTAACCACTACCGCCGCCCCGCAGCCGCAGCAGGAGAGTCCGCCATGAGCGAGGCCACCGACCGCCCCACCGACGACGACGCCTGGGCCAAGGCCTGCGCCGAGGACCTCGCTGCCGAGAAGGAACGCCTGCGCGGCCAGGGCGGGACGGGCGCAGGAGGCACCGGGACCGCCGCCGAGGAGCTGTTCAAGCTCTTCGAGGCCGTCGCCGACAAGGTCTCCGGGCTGAACAACCCGCTGCTCGGAGCAGCCGCCCAGGGCGCCGTACGCCAGTTCGTCAACCAGGCCAGGACCGCCGCCCAGCCCGTCGTCGAGCGCAACCCCGAGGTCTTCGACCACCTCGCGGCCGCCGGGTCCGAGCTGCTCGCCGCCTACCGCTCCGCCGTCGAGGGCCACGAGCGCCGCTGGACGAGGAACGAGCCCCCCACCCCCCGTCGCGCGTCCGACCCCCGGGGCGACGGCCCCGACGCGGGTCCGGACGAGCACATCGATCTCGACTGAACCTCCGCCGCCCTCGGGTACCTTTGGCCGTGGCGGGGTTTGACCGGAAACCGAGGGACTAATGGGACTCACCATCGGCGTCGACATCGGCGGCACGAAGATCGCGGCCGGCGTGGTCGACGAAGAGGGCACGATCCTTGAGACGTACAAGGTGCCCACCCCGCCGACCGCGGACGGAGTGACGGACGCGATCTGCTCCGCCGTGTCCGAGGTCAGCAGCAACCACCCCATCGACGCCGTGGGCATCGGCGCCGCCGGATACGTGGACGACAAGCGCGCGACGGTGCTCTTCGCACCGAACATCGACTGGCGGCACGAGCCGCTCAAGGACAAGGTCGAGCAGCGCATCGGGCTGCCGGTCGTCGTCGAGAACGACGCGAACTGCGCGGCCTGGGGCGAGTACCGCTTCGGCGCCGGACAGGGCCACGAGGACGTCATCTGCATCACCCTCGGCACGGGCCTCGGCGGCGGCATCATCATCGGGAACAAGCTGCGCCGCGGCCGCTTCGGCGTCGCCGCCGAGTTCGGCCACATCCGGGTCGTCCCGGACGGCCTGCTGTGCGGCTGCGGCAGCCAGGGCTGCTGGGAGCAGTACGCCTCCGGCCGCGCACTGGTCCGGTACGCCAGGCAGCGGGCCAACGCCACCCCCGAGAACGCGGAGATCCTGCTCGCCCTCGGCGACGGCACCCCCGAGGGCATCGAGGGCAAGCACGTCAGCGCGGCCGCCCGGCAGGGCGACCTCGTCGCCGTCGACTCCTTCCGCGAGCTGGCCCGCTGGGCCGGCGCGGGCCTGGCCGACCTGGCCTCGCTCTTCGACCCGTCCGCCTTCATCGTCGGCGGCGGCGTCTCGGACGAGGGCGACCTGGTCCTCGACCCGATCCGCAAGTCCTTCAAGCGCTGGCTCATCGGTGGCGCCTGGCGTCCGCACGCGCAGGTGCTCGCCGCCCAGCTCGGCGGCAAGGCCGGACTCGTCGGCGCGGCCGACCTGGCGCGCCAGGGCTGAGCCCCCCTTTCACCGTCCCTGCCCGCCGCGCCCCCTGGGGGAGCGGCGGGCAGCTGCGTATGTTGCAGGGCATGGACCTGCTGCCCGCGCTGCCCAAGTCTCTTACGGAGCCCGACGGTTCTGCCGTGATCCGGGTACTCGGCTACAACATCCGCTCGCTGCGCGACGACGAGGAGGCGCTCGCCCGGGTCATCCGGGCGTGCGCGCCGGACGTGGTCTTCGTGCAGGAGGCGCCGCGGTTCTTCCGGTGGCGCAAACACGCGGCCCGGCTCGCCGCCAAGTGCGACCTGGTCGTGCTGAGCGGCGGGGCGACGGCCGCCGGGCCGCTGCTGCTGTGCTCGCTACGGGCCTCCGTCGAGCACACGGAGGACGTCCTGCTGCCGCTCACCCCCGGCCTGCACCGGAGGGGCTTCGCCACGGCGGTGGTCCGGTTCGGGGCGGCGCGGGTCGGGCTGGTCTCGGCGCACCTGTCGCTGGACCGCGCCGAGCGGCTGGAACAGGCGCAACTGCTGCTGGACCGCGTCACGGCCATGGACGTCCCGTACGCGATCGCCGCGGGCGATCTGAACGAGGCGCCGGGCGGCCCGGCCTACGGGCGGCTGGCCACCGCCCTGCGGGACTGCCGGACGGTCGCGCCGTGGGGCGGCGAGCACACGTTCCCGGCACGGGCCGCCGACCGGCGCATCGACGCGGTCTTCGCGACGGCGGGGGTGGACGTGCTGGGCTGCGGTGTCCCCGTCGGACTGGCGGGGGTGGAGGCCGCGGACCTGGCGGCCGCGACGGACCACCTCCCGGTCCTGGCGGCCCTGCGCCTGCCGGCCGCACCGTAGCCCGGCCGCACGGCCGGGGGCCGGACTCCGCACACCGCGCGCCGGGACGGGCGTACCGGACTCCGCGCACCGGGACCGGCGTACCGGAGGCGGCGCACCGGACTGCCCGGCCGCCGCGGGGAGGGGGCCGCCACGGCACGGGGCCGGGATCGTCCTGCGGGCGGCCCGGCCCCCCGGGGCGGGGGTCAGACCACCGCGCCGCGGCCCGGGTCGTCGTCTTCGTCGTCCTCGTGGGACATGCGTCCCACCAGCGTCGCGAATCCGCCCAGGAAGCCGCCGATGCCCAGCGTCGTGAGCCACCAGGTCATGTCCCAGCGGAACAGCACCGCCAACAGCAGCAGCACCGGCCCGCCCACCACGGCCAGCCACGCGAACTTCGCGGTCGTGTCCGCCGGCGGCAGCTCCGGCTCCGGAGGCACGAAGTGGCCCTCCTCCGCCGGGGTCAGGTCGTCGTCCCCGGGCTCGGCGAGCGAGTGGTCCCGGGGCCCCGTCATGCCCACGCCCGGGGCGAAGACCACCGAGCTGCCCAGAGCCGCGGCCGGCGGCGGCTCGGCGGCCGGCGCCGCGCCCTGCTCCGGCTCGGCTCCCTGCCCGGCTTTCCGCCCGGCTTCCGGCTTGGCTTCCGGCTTGGCTTCAGGCTTGGCTTCCGATCTGGCGTCCGGCTCGGGCGCGAGCGGCAACGGCTTCACGTCCTCTTCCGGCAGCAGCAGGTTCTCGATCGGTCTGAAGGGTCTGGCCCCCGGCGGGTCCGGCGGCTCCTGCCCGTAACCGGCGACGATGGCCGCCCACGCCGCCTCCTCGTCGAGCGGTGGGACCCCGCCCGACTGCTCCTCGTGCTCAGCCACCCGCCTCCGCCCCCTCCCTGCCCACGCTCTCCGCCAGTCGGCCGACGAACGCACAGCTGTCCGCGAAGATCCGCTCCGCGTCATGGTCCAACGTCGCGACGTGGTAGCTCTGTTCCAGCAGGGTCTCGGTGACATCGGCCGAGGAGACCCGCGCGAGGATGCGCGCCGAGTCGGCCGGGGGCACGACGTGGTCCTGCGGGCTGTGCAGCAGCAGCAACGGCTGCGTCACCTGCGGCAGTTCCGCGTCCACCAGCTTCAGGAACGTCCGCAGCGAGTGCGCGGCGCGGGTCGGGACGCGGTCGTACCCGACCTCCTCCGATCCCGGCTTCGCGATGTCGCTGGCGATGCCCGGCGTGGACCGGACGAAGTGCCGGGAGACCGGCAGGGTGAAGGCCAGCGGGTCGTGCACCCTGTTGGCCGGATTGACCAGCACGAGGCCGCTGACGGCCTCCCCGTGCCTGGCCGCCAGCCGCAGGGCCAGCGCGCCGCCCATCGACAACCCGAAGACGAACACCCGCTCGCACCGGTCCAGCAGCTCCCGCAGTGCCCGGTCCACCTCCGCGTACCAGTCCTGCCAGCCGGTGAGCTGCATGTCCTGCCAGCGCGTCCCGTGTCCGGGCAGCAGCGGCAGCGACACGGTGAAGCCGCGCTCGGCGAGGTACTCGGCCCAGGGCCGCAGGGACTGCGGGGAGCCGGTGAAGCCGTGGCACAGGAGGACACCGACCTCTCCGCCCTCGTGGCGGAACGGCTCGGCTCCAGGGAGGACGGACACCGGGATCTCCTTGATGATGAAGGACGTCGGGTGGGTGCGTTGCTCTGTGTGACTTCACCGTACGCGACCGGCGAGGCACCGACCAGGGTCGTCGGGACGCTCCGGGCGGAGCCACGGGTAAGGTCTGTTCGACAGACACAGGAAGGCTTTCGAGTTGATCTACGGCGCAATGAAGTTCTCCATCGGCGGCTCCCTGAAGCTCGCTTTCAGGCCGTGGGTGGAGGGCCTCGAGAACATTCCCGCCGAGGGGCCGGCGATCCTCGCGAGCAACCACCTGTCCTTCTCCGACTCCTTCTTCCTGCCGGCCGTGCTGGACCGGAAGGTCACCTTCATCGCGAAGGCGGAGTACTTCACCTCCCCGGGGGTCAAGGGCAGGCTGACGGCCGCCTTCTTCAAGGGCGTCGGCCAGCTCCCCGTGGACCGCTCCGGCGCGCGCGGGGCCGGCGAGGCCGCGGTCAAGAGCGGCATCGACGTCATCGAGCGGGGGGAGCTGTTCGGTATCTACCCCGAGGGGACGCGGTCACCCGACGGCCGCCTGTACCGCGGCAAGCCCGGCGGCCTGGCCCGCGTGGCCCTGGCCACCGGAGCGCCGGTCATCCCCGTGGCGATGATCGACACCGAGAAGATCCAGCCGCCCGGCAAGGTGGTCCCCAAGCTGATGCGTCCGGGCATCCGGATCGGCAAGCCGCTGGACTTCAGCCGCTACCACGGCATGGACGGCGACCGCTTCATCCTGCGCTCGGTGACCGACGAGGTCATGTACGAGATCATGAAGCTCTCCGGCCAGGAGTACGTCGACATCTACGCGACGGCCGCCAAGCGCCAGATCGCCGATGCGGAGAAGGCGGCCAAGGCCGACAAGGCCGAGAAGGCCGAGAAGGCCGACAAGAGCGACAAGAGCGAGAAGGCCGGGGACACGGCCGAGTAGCTGCGGGCGCACCGCCCGCGGGGGGTGGGGGAGATGGCCGAACGCGAACGCGTCGTGCGGATGTCGGTCGAGCAGCCGCTGTGGCGCGCCCTGACCGGGTACCGGCTGCTCACCATGGTCTACGCGGTGCTGCTGTTCGCCTCCGCCTACCGGCAGTTCGACCGGCCCTGGGTCGCGGTCGGCTACCTGGCCTTCCTCGCGGTCTGGACCCTGGCCACCTTCCCCCGGGTGGCCAACGCCGCCAGCTGCGGCAGGCGTTTCCTCGTCGCCGACCTCGCGGTCGCCGTCGCCGGGATCCTGCTGACCCCGGTCGCCGACACCCAGGAGCGGATCACCGGGGGCGGCCCGACGCTGCCGACCATCTGGACGGCGGGCGCGGTCCTCGCCTTCGCGATCAAGGGCGGCTGGCGCTGGGCCTGCTTCGCCTCCACCTTCGTGGCCGTGGCCAACATCGTGATCCACCGCGGTGACCCGACTCGCGACACCCTGCACAACGTGCTCCTGGTCTGGGTCGCCTCGATCGCCATCGGGTACGTCGTCGAGGTCGCCCGGGCCAGTGAGGCCACCCTCGCCCGCGCGCTGGAGATCGAGGCCGCAACCCGCGAACGGGAGCGCCTCGCCCGCGACATCCACGACGGGGTCCTCCAGGTCCTCGCCATGGTCCAGCGCCGCGGCACCGAGCTGGGCGGCGAGGCGGCCGACCTCGGCCGGATGGCGGGGGAGCAGGAGGTCGCGCTGCGCACGCTGGTCTCCAGCGGGCTGGTGCACCCCTCGCGCGTCTCCCGCGACGGCTCGCTGGGCGCGCTGGTGGACACGTACGAGGTGGAGGAGGGCGGCGACGGGGGCGAGCTGGACCTGCGCACCCTGCTGGCCCCGCACGCCGGGTCCCGGGTGAGCTTCGCCGAGCCGGGCACCCCGGTGCCGCTGCCGGCGCCCGCCGCGAAGGAGCTGGCCGCGGCGGTCGGAGCCGCCCTCGACAACGTGCGCAGGCACGCCGGTGAGGGGGCGCGGGCCTGGATCCTGGTCGAGGACTGGGGCGACGAGGTGATCGTGACCGTACGGGACGACGGCCCCGGCATCCCGGCCGGCCGGCTCGACCAGGCGGAGGGCGAGGGCCGCATGGGTGTCGCCCTGTCCATCCGGGGCCGCCTCCGCGACCTCGGCGGAAGCGCCGATCTGGTGTCCGTCCCCGGGCAGGGCACCGAAGTGGAACTGAAAGTGCCCAGGGGCAGGACGGACGAGAGATGAGCGAGCACACCGACGTGAACGAACCGAACGAGCTGCACGGCATCAAGGTCATGGTGGTCGACGACCACCCGATGTGGCGGGACGCGGTCGCCCGCGACCTGGCCGCCGCCGGCTTCGACCTGGTCGCCACCGCCGGGGACGGCCCGGAGGCGGTGCGCCGGGCCCGTGCCACCCGTCCCGACGTGCTGGTCCTCGACCTGAACCTGCCCGGCATGCCCGGGGTACAGGTCTGCAAGGAGCTGGCGGGCGCCGACCCGGCGCTGCGGGTCCTCGTCCTGTCCGCCAGTGGCGAGCACGCGGACGTGCTGGAGGCGGTGAAGTCCGGCGCGACCGGCTACCTGCTGAAGTCCGCCGGCGCCCAGGAGCTGATCGACGCGGTCCGCCGCACGGCCGCGGGCGACCCGGTGTTCACCCCGGGGCTGGCCGGGCTGGTGCTCGGCGAGTACCGGCGCCTGGCCACCGACCCCGCGCCGACCGCCTCGGACGACCCGAAGGCGCCGCGGCTGACCGACCGGGAGACCGAGGTGCTGCGGCTGGTGGCGAAGGGACTCTCGTACAAGCAGATCGCGGAGCGGCTGGTCATCTCGCACCGCACGGTGCAGAACCACGTCCAGAACACCCTCGGCAAGCTCCAGCTGCACAACCGGGTGGAACTGGTCCGGTACGCCATAGAGCGGGGCCTGGACGACGCGTGACCCGCCCGCACAGGGGGCCGTACGGGGTGCCGTACGTCGTACTTACGTCCTCCTTCCCTACCCGTACGAGTGAACGCGCGGAGCCGACGCCCCCTGATCCCACCGGAATCGGTGCTCCGACACCCTTGATGTGACCTGGGTCACCACTAGCGTGGCCGTCATGGCGAAGGGAGACCTCATGAAGGTCGGAGTGCTGACCGGCGGCGGCGACTGCCCCGGGCTCAACGCGGTGATCAGGGCGGTCGTCCGCAAGGGCGAGCAAGAGTACGGATACGGGTTCATCGGCTTCAAGGACGGCTGGCGCGGCGCGGTCGACGGGACCACGGTGGCGCTGGACATCCCGGCCGTCCGCGGCATCCTGCCCCGGGGCGGCACCGTCCTGGGCTCCTCGCGCACCAACCCGTTCTCGGTGGAGAACGGCGTGCGGGCCATCAGGGAGAACCTCGCCAAGTACGAGGTGGACGCCCTGATCACGATCGGCGGCGAGGACACGCTCGGCGTCGCGGCCAAGCTGTACGAGGAGTACGGCATCCCCTGCGTCGGCGTTCCGAAGACCATCGACAACGACCTCTCCGCGACCGACTACACCTTCGGCTTCGACACGGCCGTCGGCATCGCCACGGAGGCCATCGACCGGCTGCACACCACCGCCGAGTCCCACATGCGGGTGCTGGTCTGCGAGGTCATGGGCCGGCACGCCGGCTGGATCGCCCTGCACTCGGGGCTCGCGGGCGGCGCCAACGTCATCCTCATCCCCGAGCAGCGCTTCGACGTCGACCAGGTCTGCGCCTGGGTCACCTCCCGGTTCAAGGCGAGCTACGCGCCGATCGTGGTGGTCGCGGAAGGCGCGGTGCCCAAGGACGGGGACGCGGTCCTCAAGGACGCCACCAAGGACTCCTTCGGCCACGTCAGGCTGTCGGGCGTGGGGGAGTGGCTGGCCAAGGAGATCGAGGCCCGGACCGGCAAGGAGGCCCGCACGACGGTGCTCGGGCACATCCAGCGCGGCGGCACGCCCAGCGCCTTCGACCGCTGGCTGGCGACCCGCTTCGGGCTGCACGCGATCGACGCGGTGCGCGACGGCGACTTCGGCAAGATGGTCGCGCTCCAGGGGACGGACATCGTCCGGGTGCCGATCTCCGAGGCCACGGCGAAGCTGAAGACCGTGGACCCGGCGCTCTACGCGGAGGCCGGGGTCTTCTTCGGCTGACGCCGGGCGGCGCCGCCGGACCATGGGCCGTAGGGTGACGAACGGCTGCGGACGGCGCGCGCCGCTTCGCGGGCGTCGGGCTGGACGTGTACGAGGCGGAGGCCGGGGTCTTCTTCCGCCCGGTCGCGCACCGGGCGGACCGCCCGCGCCGCGGGCGGGCGCTCAGGCCGCCGCGGTCACTCCCGTCAGGAGGTCGCGCAGCAGGTCCGCGCCGCGCAGGGTCAGCACGGACTCCGGATGGAACTGCACCCCCGCGAACCCCCCGGCCGCCGACCTCAGCGCGTGGACCTCCCCCGTGGACGCGTCCCGCGAGACCTCCACCCCCCGCGCCGCGAGCCGGCCGGCCAGCGCCCCGTCGCAGGTCGCGGTGTAGGTGTTGTAGAAGCCGACCACCTCCGGCGCCCCGAACAGCTCGATCCGCACCTGCGCGCCCTGCGCCGGCTCCGCCTTGCGGACCAGCGGCATGCCCAGCTCCGCCGCCAGCAGCTCGTGCCCCAGGCAGACCCCGACCAGACCGTGCCGGTGCCCGCCCAGCAGCTCCGCCGCCAGGCCGCGCAGCATCCGCATCCTCGGGTCACCCGGATCGGCCGGGTTCCCCGGCCCCGGGCCCAGGACGACCGGACCCTCCCAGGCCAGGGCCGCCGCCCGCAGCCCCGGGGCGTCGTAGCGGCGTACGGTCACCTCCAGCCCGGCCACCCGCAGCACGTGCGCCAGCATCGCCGTGAAGGTGTCCTCGCCGTCCACCACCAGTGCCCGGCCCCGCGGAGCCGCGGGCCGCTCCTGCATCCGCAGCCAGAACGGCGCGAGGTCCGCCCGCCGCGCGGACAGGGCCGCCTGCACCCGTCGATCCCCGGACAGCCGGGTCCCGGCGAAGCCCGGCCGCGGCGCCCCCGGCCGCACGCCGAGCGCGGCCAGCACCCCGGCGGCCTTGGCGTGCGTCTCGGCCACCTCGCCCGCGGCGTCGGAGTGGCGGACCAGGGTGGCCCCGACCGGCACCCGCAGCGCGCCGTCCGCCGCGATGTCGGCGGTGCGGATCAGGATGGGGGAGTCCAGCGTCTGGGCCCCGCTCCCGTCCAGGCCCAGCAGGGCCAGCGCGCCCGCGTAGTAGCCGCGGCCCCCGGCCTCGTACCGCTCGATCACCCGGCAGGCGTTCTGCACCGGGGAGCCGGTCACCGTCGCCGCGAACATCGTCTCGCGGAGCACCTCCCGCACGTCCAGCGAGGAGCGCCCGCGCAGCTCGTACTCGGTGTGCGCGAGGTGGGACATCTCCTTCAGCCGCGGTCCGACGACGACCCCGCCCATGTCGCCGACCGCACACATCATCTTGAGCTCCTCGTCGACCACCATCGACAGTTCCTCGGTCTCCTTGCGGTCGCCGAGGAAGGCGAGGAGGGACTCGGTGGTCGGGCCCCCGGACGGATACCGGTAGGTCCCGCTGATCGGGTTCATCACGACGGTGCCCCCGGACATCCGCACGTGCACCTCGGGGCTCGCCCCGACCAGCGTGCGCTCGCCGGTGTGCACCACGAACGTCCAGTACGCGCCCCGCTCGCCCTCCAGCAGCCGCCGGAAGAGCGCGAGGGCGTCGGCCCGGCCGAAGCCCTCGATCCGGCCCCCGTAGGTGCGCCGGATGACGAAGTTCGCCCCCTCCCCGCGCCCGATCTCGTCCCTGACGACCCTCTCCACGGTGGCGGCGTACTCCTCGTCGGGGACGTCGAAGCCGCCGCCCTCGACCCGCACCCCGTGCGCGGGCAGCGCCGCCAGGGCCTGCGCGAGCGGGACCTCGTACGCCTCCTCGGCGACCAGCACGCTCAGCGGCGTGCCGTCGTCCCGTACGTCGAAGCCGCGCTCCCGGATCTGCCGGAACGGGACGAGCGCGAGGGAGGGCAGCCCGCGCACGGGCAGGTCGGCCAGGCGCTCCGCCTCGTGGACGGGGCCGATCAGCACCTCGACGGCGTCGTGGTCGCGGCCGGGGGTCCGCCGGCGCAGCAGGGCGAAGGGCGGGCAGGAGTCGTCGAGCAGTCGGCTGAGGTCCATGGCGTCCACGGGGGTGTCCTTCCGGTGGTCTTCCGGTGTTCTTCCGGGGGGAGGGACGGCCCGTGTCCGGGAAACGCGGAAGGCCGCCCCTGGAGGGCGGCCTTCGCGTCGGTCGTGTCGTGTCAGGTACGCGCGAGGAGTGGGCCGCCGGGAGCGGGCCACCACCAGTTCTGGTTCGAGGGCGCGTACATGCCGTGCACCTTAACGCAGGGGGAGGGGCGGCGGACGGCAGGCGGACCGTCCGTCTCACGTTGTGGTCGGCGGGTCGGACGCACCGGTTCACGCCGTAATGTGTACGGCGTGACCGTGAACGCTGAGACCCAAGCCCCCGCCGCCAAGGCGACCTGGCGAGACCTTCCCGCGGCGCAGCAGCCTTCGTACCCCGATGCCGAGGCTCTGCGCGCTGTCGTCGCGGACCTCGAGTCGTATCCTCCCCTCGTCTTCGCGGGTGAGTGCGACCAGCTGCGCGCCCGCCTGGGAGCCGTCGCCAAGGGCGAGGCGTTCCTGCTGCAGGGCGGTGACTGCGCAGAGGCCTTCGACGCCGTGTCCGCCGAACAGATCCGCGCCAAGCTGAAGACGCTGCTCCAGATGAGTGCCGTCCTGACCTACGCGGCCTCCGTGCCCGTCGTCAAGGTCGGCCGCATCGCCGGCCAGTACTCGAAGCCGCGTTCCAAGGACACCGAGACCCGCGACGGCCTCACCCTGCCGACCTACCGCGGTGACTCCGTCAACGGCTTCGCCTTCACCGAAGAGGCCCGAATCCCGGACCCCGAGCGGCTCAAGCGCATGTACCACGCGTCCGCCTCGACGCTGAACCTGGTGCGTGCCTTCACCACCGGCGGTTACGCGGACCTGCGCCAGGTCCACGCCTGGAACCAGGACTTCGTGCGGTCCTCCCCGTCCGGGCAACGCTACGAGCAGCTCGCGCGGGAGATCGACAACGCGCTGAACTTCATGAAGGCGTGCGGCACCGACCCGGCCGAGTTCAAGGCCGTCGAGTTCTACGCCTCCCACGAGGCGCTGCTGCTCGACTACGAGGGTGCGCTGACCCGCACCGACTCGCGCACCGGCCGGCTCTACGACACCTCCGGGCACATGGTCTGGGTCGGTGAGCGCACCCGCCAGCTGGACCACGCGCACATCGAGTTCTGCTCGCAGATCGCCAACCCGATCGGCATCAAGCTCGGCCCCACCACCACGGTGGAGGAGGCGCTCACGTACATCGACCGCCTCGACCCCGACCGCGAGCCGGGCCGGCTGACCTTCGTCGTCCGCATGGGCGCCGACAAGGTCCGCGACAAGCTGCCCGCCCTGGTGGAGAAGGTCACCGCCTCCGGTGCGACCGTCGCCTGGGTCACCGACCCGATGCACGGCAACACCTACGAGGCGGCCTCCGGCCACAAGACGCGCCGCTTCGACGACGTGCTCGACGAGGTCAAGGGCTTCTTCGAGGTCCACAAGAGCCTGGGCACCCACCCGGGCGGCATCCACGTCGAGCTCACCGGCGACGACGTCACCGAGTGCGTGGGCGGCGGCGACGAGATCTTCGTCGACGACCTGCACCAGCGCTACGAGACCGCCTGCGACCCGCGGCTCAACCGCAGCCAGTCCCTGGACCTGGCGTTCCTGGTCGCCGAGATGTACCGGGACCAGTAGGCGCGATCAGTAGGTGGCTTCCTACGACGGCGGGGCGCGGATCGATGTGATCCGCGCCCCATCGTCGTATCCGGGTCTTTTAGGGTTGCCTAACTTTGGGTACGGTTAGGTAAGCCTCACCGAACAGGGGATGGCTGGCCGAACCATTCCGCTCAGGGAGGTGAACCGCGTGTACGTCTGCTCTTGCTTCGGGATCACCGACAAGCAGGTCAAGGACCACGCGGCCGCCGGGGCCTGCACCCCGCGCCAGATCGCCTCGGCCACCAAGGCCGGCACCGACTGCGGCTCCTGCGTACGGACCATCCAGGGCATCCTCGGCCGCGGGGCGTGCCCGCGGCGCGAGCTGCTGGAGACGGGCAACGGCGCCGGCGTGCTCGCCGCCGACGTGGAGCCGGTGCTCTCGCCCGCGCTCGCGGAAGCCGCCTGAGCGGTCGGACCGCCCGGGGCGGCGGCCCCGCCGCCCGGACGGGCTCGGATCAGCTGGGCTGCTCGATCAGCTGCGCGATGTAGAGCGGCTCGCCCAGGGACTCGATGAGCTCCAGCTGGGTGTCGAGGTAGTCGATGTGGTGCTCCTCGTCCTCCAGGATCTCCTCGAAGAGCCGGGCGGAGGTGATGTCGCCCTTGCCGCGCATGACCTCGATGCCGCGCTTGAGCCGGTCGATCGCCTCGACCTCCACCTGGCGGTCCGCCTGGAACATCTCCGTGATCGTCTGTCCCACGCGCACGTGGAAGAGCCGCTGGTAGTTCGGCAGGCCGTCGAGCATCAGGATGCGCTCGGTGATCTTGTCCGCGTGCTTCATCTCGTCGATGGATTCTTCACGCGTGTACTTGGCGAGCTTGGTCCAGCCCTTGTTGTCCTGGATGCGGTAGTGCAGCCAGTACTGGTTGATGGCCGTCAGCTCACCGGTCAGCTGCTCGTTCAGAAACTCAAGGACCTCGGGGTCGCCCTGCATCGCAGAGGCTCCTTCCAGGCAATGTCAGCTATGTGACGGGGCAGGTGGGCGCATCCTTGCACCGCCGTCGGAGGCAGTCCAGTAAGTGCCTCCTTAGTGGGAGTTGCCGTGACTTGCCCGAATCGGCCCAGACCTGGTCATGACCACCCTGCCCAGTCTGTCACCATGGACTCATGGGTCAGCCGGAAAGCCGGGAATCTCCGGGAGCAGAGCAGTCGGAGCTTCCACCGGGGCAGCGGTTGCAGCGGGGCTGGCCGGTCACCCACTACGGGCCCGTACCCAAGTTCAAGCCGGACCGCTGGGAGTTCCGCGTATTCGGCGCGACGGCCGACGGCGACAAGCACTGCTGGAACCACGAGGAGTTCGCGGCCCTGCCGTTCGAATCGGTCGTGGCGGACCTGCACTGCGTCACCAAGTTCAGCATGCCGGGAGCCGAATGGGGCGGTGTGCTCGCGCGGACCGTCCTCGGTCTGGCGCCCCCGGCGCCGCAGGCCACGCACGTGATGGTGTGGGCCGAGTACGGCTTCAGCTCCAACCTGCGGCTCGCCGACTTCGCCTCCGAGCGGACCGTCTTCGCCACCCACCAGGGCGGTGAACTCCTCACCGCCGAGCACGGTTTCCCGCTGCGGCTGGTGGTCCCGCACCTCTACGCGTGGAAGGGCCCCAAGTGGGTCCGCGGCATCGAGTACATGACCGCCGACCGCCGGGGCTTCTGGGAGGAGCGCGGCTACCACAACATCGGCGACCCCTGGCGCGAGCAGCGCTATTCGTACCAGGAGGAGCCGGGGGACGGCCCCGAGCTGTAGCCGGCACCGCCACTCCGTGGTTCTGCCGGTACACCGGAACCGGCAGTCGTACCCCCCGGGGGTGTTCCCGGGTGGGCTCAGCGCCCGCCGCGCAGCTCCTTCAGCAGGGCCACGTCGGCCGCGTGCCCCTCCCTGCCGCCGGGCGTCTCGGTGATCAGGGGCACGCCGGCCGTCGCCGGGTGCGTGAACAGCTCGGCGAAGGCGTCCCGGCCGATGTGGCCCCGGCCGATGTTGGCGTGCCGGTCCCGGTGGGCGCCGACCCCCTCCTTCGAGTCGTTCGCGTGGACCAGCTTCAGCCGGCCCTCGCCGACCGTGTCCACCAGCAGGTCCAGCAGCAGCTTCGTCCCGCCCGGCTCCGCCAGGTCGTGCCCGGCCGCGAAGACGTGGCAGGTGTCCAGGCATATCCCCAGCATCGGGTGGTGGTCGAGCGCCTCGAAGTACGGGCCGAACTCCTCGGCCGTCGAGCACAGCGAGGACCCCTGCCCCGCCGTGGACTCCAGCAGCAGGAAGGGGTCGTCCTCGTGCGTGAGCTCGTCCAGCAGCGGCAGCAGGTGCTCCCTGATCTGCGCGTACGCGGCCTCGCGCGGGCGGCCCCCGGTGGCCGAGCCGGTGTGCACGACCACCCCGAGCGCGCCGATCTCCCGGCCGCGCCGCAGCGAGTGCCGCAGGGACTCCACGGACCTCTCCACCGTCGCCTCGGTGTGCGAGCCGAAGTTGATCAGGTACGGCGCGTGCACGTACGCGGGGACCGAGCCGGCCGCGCACTCGGCGCGGAACAGCTCGTCCTGCGCCGGGCTGCCGGCCGGCGTGGCCCAGCCGCGCGGGTTGGCGACGAAGACCTGGACGGCCTCGGCGCCCATCTCCCGGGCGTACGCCATCCCCACCCTGGCCAGGCCGCCGGCGACCGGGACGTGCCCGCCCACCGGGTTGCGCGGGGCCTGCCGCGCACCGTCCACCTGCTCCTCGTGCTCCACGTACCCCTACAGTCCCTTGGTCCTGATCACGACGGTGCTGCCCTCGGGGGCGTTCTGCCCGGGAGCCACCGACTGGGCGTCCACGGTGTTGCTGAAGGAGAAGAACGGCCGCTCCACCCTCACCTTGAAGCCCGCGCCCTCCAGCGCCCTGCGGGCCGCGTCCACGTCCTGCCCGGTCACGTTCGGGACCGGGAGCTGGCGGGGGCCCTTGGAGAGGGTCAGCGTGACGGTGTCCCCGGCCGCGGCCTGGGTGCCGGCGCCGACGGACTGGTTGGCGACCGTACCGGCCGCGGAGGGGGAGTTGACCTGCTCGGCGGCGGTCGCGACCTTCAGTCCGAGCTCCTGCAACGACGCCCGCGCCTGCTCGAAGGGGAGCCCGGCCACGCTCGGCACCGGCACCGGGCGGCCCTTGCTGACCACCAGCGCGACCGCGGTGTCGGGGGCCCGCTTCTCACCGCCCGCCGGATCGGAGGCGATCACCGAGCCCTGGGCCACGTCCTGGCTGAAGGCGAGGGAGACGACACCGGGGGCCAGCCCTGCGTTCGCCAGCTCGGACCGGGCCTGCTCCAGCGGCCGCCCCCTGAGGTTCGGCACCGCCACGACCTGGGGGCCGCGGGAGACGGTGAGCGTCACCGAGCCGTTGCCGCGGATGCGCCTGCCGCCTGCCGGGTCGCTGTTCATGACCGTTCCGCGGTCGAAGGCGTCGCTGAACTTCCGCTCGATCCGCTTGATGCCGAGCCCTGAGGCGGACAGCTGGGCCCTGGCCTGCTCCTCGGACTTGCCGAGGACGTTGGGCACCTTGGTGAACTGGCCCGCGTTGATGTACCAGACGCCGGTGCCGAGGCCGAGGGCGAGCAGCACCCCGGCGACGACGAGCAGCGTGCCGCGCCGCGGCCCCCTGCGCTGCGGCCGGCCGGACCGGTGCGCGGGCGGGGGCGGGGGCGGCAGCGCCGGGGACTCCAGGCGCGAGGTCCGGTCCACGGGCGGCTGCGCGAGCGGCGGGCGGGCGATCACGCCCGTGCGGTCCTCGGCGGCCGAGCGCTCCGCGGCGTGCGCCTGCGGGGGCATCGCGTCCAGCTCGGGGCCGCTGAGCCGGGCGCGGACCTCCAGGGCCAGGCCGAGCAGCGAGGCCGCGTCGTCGGGGCGCAGTCCGGGGCTGCGGGCGGTGGCCTGCGCCACGAGCTCGTCGAGGCCCACCGGGAGCCCGGGGACGGCCGCGGAGGGCGGCGGGACGTCCTCGTGAAGGTGCTGGTAGAGCACCTGGGCGGCGCTGCCGCCGGTGTGGGGCTTGGAACCGGTGAGCATCTCGTAGAGGACGACACCGCAGGCGTAGACGTCCACGCGGGTGTCGGCGACGCCGTTCTCGATCTGCTCGGGAGCCAGGTAGGAGACGGTGCCGAGGAGGGTGCCGGTGGTGTGGGTGACGGAGTCGACGCTGCGGACCAGCCCGAAGTCGGCGACCTTGACCCGGCCGTCGTCGCCGATCAGGACGTTCTCCGGCTTCATGTCGCGGTGCACGAAACCGGCCCGGTGGGCGGCCCCGAGCGCGGCCAGCACCGGTTCCAGGATGTCGAGGGCGGCCCGCGGCTGGAGCGCGCCGCGCTCGCGGAGCACGTCGCGCAGGGTGCAGCCGGAGACGTACTCCATGGCAAGGAAGACGTACGGTCCGTCCGCGCCCTGGTCGAAGACGGCCACCACGTTCGGGTGGGCGAGGCGGGCGACGGACTTCGCCTCCCGGATGAACCGGTCGACGAAGGCCGTGTCGGCGGCGAGCGCCGGATGCATCACCTTCAGCGCGAGGACGCGGTCCAGGCGGGTGTCGACGGCCCGGTAGACCGTGGCCATGCCGCCGGCCGCGATGCGGGCGTCGATGCGGTAGCGGCCGTCGAGCACGCGCCCGACGACGGGGTCATCCAGGGTCGTATCCACGCGCCGATTCTACGAGCGGCGGCGTTTGCACCGCGTCGGGCGGGTCGCCTTGCAGCCCAGCTGTGACGGAGCCGACTGTGCCCCGCCGCCGCGGCGGGGACCCGCGCCGCCCCCCGAGGGCCGGGGTGCCCCGCCCCGAAGGCCCGGCGCCCGGCCGCGAAGGACCCGGCGCCGGCCCCGGATCGTCCCGCCCCGGACCCCGCGCCCCGGCGTCAGAAGGCCGGGCGTTCCGGGTCCAGGGCGGCGCGGCCCTCCGCGGGGGAGGAGGCCAGGGCGAAGCGCCGCTGCGGGATGCGCCCCGCGCGGAAGGCCAGGCGCCCCGCCGACACGGCGTCCCGCATCGCGGCGGCCATCAGCACCGGCTCCTGTGCCCGCGTCACGGCCGACGCCAGCATCACCGCCGCGCAGCCCAGCTCCATCGCCAACGCCACGTCGGACGCCGTGCCGGCCCCCGCGTCCAGGATCACGGGGACCCCGGCCCGCTGGGTGATCAACTCGAAGTTGTGCGGATTGCGGATGCCCATCCCGGAGCCGATCGGGGAGCCCAGCGGCATGATCGCCGCGCAGCCCGCGTCCTCCAGCTTCCGGGCCAGCACCGGATCGTCGTTGGTGTACGGCAGGACCGTGAAGCCCTCGTCCACGAGGATCTCGGCCGCGTCCAGCAGCTCGACCCCGTCGGGCAGCAGGGTCCGCTCGTCCGCCACGACCTCCAGCTTGATCCAGTCCGTGCCGAGCGCCTCCCGGGCCAGCCTGGCCGTCAGCACGGCCTCGCCCGCCGTGAAGCAGCCCGCCGTGTTCGGCAGGACCGCGATGCCCAGCTTCGCCAGCACCGACAGGACGGACCCCTGCACCGTCGGGTCCAGGCGGCGCATGGCCACCGTCGTCAGCTCGGTTCCGGAGGCGAGCAGCGCGCGCTCCAGCACGTCCGGGCTCGGGGCGCCGCCCGTGCCCATCACCAGGCGGGAGGAGAAGGTCCGGCCGCCCAGGGTGAACAGGTCGTCGTCCGCCATCGCGCTCAGCCCCCCTGGACCGCGGTGAGGACCTCGACGCGGTCGCCGTCGCCCACGGACGTGGCGGTCCACTGCCCGCGCGGGACCACGGTCTCGTTGAGCGCCGCGGCCACCCCGGAGGAGGCGGCGGTCAGGGTGGCCACCACCGCGTCGAGGGTGGTGCCGTCCGCGACCTCGCGCGGCTCGCCGTTGACGGAGATGGTCATGCGTACGACTCCTGACGTGCGGCGGAGAACCGGCGGGGGGTGAAGGGGAGCGCGATCGGCGGCAGTTCGCCGGTCGCCAGCAGCTCCGCCATGACCTCGCCCGTGAGGGGGGTCAGCAGGACCCCGTTGCGGTAGTGCCCGGTGGCCAGGTGCAGGCCGGGCAGTTCGGTCGGCCCGAGCAGCGGCGCGTTGTCCGGCGAGCCGGGCCGCAGTCCCGCCCGGGTCTCGGTGAGCGGCAGTTCGGTGATCCCGGGCACCAGCTCGTGGGCGTCGCGCAGCAGTTCGTAGACCCCGCCCGCGGTGACCGTGGTGTCCCAGCCCAGTTCCTCGCTGGTCGCGCCGATGACGAGCTCGCCGTTCTCGCGCGGCACCAGGTAGACGTGGCTGCCGCGGACCACCGCCCGTACGGTCCGGGACAGGAACGCCCCGTACGCCGCCGGCACCGCGAGCCGCAGCACCTGCCCCTTCACCGGCCGCACGGGCGCCACGGCCTCCGGCGGTACGCCCGCCAGCCGGCCGCTCAGCGAGCCCGCCGCCAGCACTGTCTGGTCGGCGCGCAGTTCCGTGCCGTCGTCGAGCAGGGCGCCCGTCGCGCGGTCGGCGGCGACCAGCAGCTGCCGTGCGGCCGTCCGGCGGATCTCGACTCCGGCCCCCTCGCAGGCGGCCAGCAGGGCGGCCGCGAGCCGGCGCGGATCGACCTGGTGGTCGCCGTCCACCCGCAGGCCGCCGCGTACGCCGGGGGCCAGCATCGGCTCCAGGCGGCGGCACTCGCGACCGGTGAGCCACTCGGACTCCAGCCCGCAGCGCCGCTGGAGGGCGTGCAGTTCCCGCAGGTGGAGCCGGTCGTCGGAGTCGAGGGCCACGGCGAGCGTGCCGCAGGCCCGGTAGCCGATGTCCAGGCCGCCGGCGGCCCCGGCGAGCTCGGCCGCGAACTGCGGGTAGCGGGCCGCGGAGGCGAGTCCGAGCCCCAGCAGGGGCTCCTCGCCGTAGTGCAGCTCGGTGACGGGGGCGAGCATGCCGGCCGCGACCTGCGCGGCGCCGCCGCCGGGCGCCGGGTCGGCGAGCACGGTGCACAGGCCCCGAAGGGCCGCCCGCCAGGCGGTGACGAGTCCGATGATCCCGCCCCCGATGACGAGGACGTCGGCTCCCCGGGGAGACGTTCGAGATGAGTGCATGGGCGTCCAGCCCCTCCCTTCGCCGGCATGACCCGGATCAGGTTCGTACGGTCGGAGGCCGTCCAGCCTCCCTCTCAGCCCGGTGCGCCCGGACTCCCGCGATAGGTACGGTGGCCAGACTAACCCCGGTCCGGACGACCGGTAAGGCGGCGCCTGTTCCTGATGGTCCATCAGGTCATTAGGCTGGCCGCGTGAGCGAGCAGACGGAACAGACACAGCGCGGCGTCGTGATCGTGGGCGCCGGAATGGCCGGCGTGCAGACCGCGGTCGCCCTGCGCGAGCAGGGCTTCACCGGCCCCGTGACCCTGCTGGGGGCCGAGCCGCACCAGCCCTACGACCGCCCCCCGCTGTCCAAGGCGGTCCTGCTCGGCAAGGCCGAGGACTCCGCCTTCGACGTGGACTTCGAAGGGCTCGGCATCGGGCTCCGGCTCGGGACGGAGGTCACCGGGCTGCGGGCCGCCGACCGGGAGCTGGACACCGGGGCGGGCCCGGTGCCGTACGGGACCCTCGTCCTGGCGACCGGCGCGCTGCCGTTGACGCTGCCCGCCACCGCCGGGGTCCCGGGCGTGCACCTGCTGCGCACCGTCGACGACGCGGCGCGGCTGCGGCCGGTCCTGGCGGCGGCCGACCGGGCGGTGGTCGTCGGGGCCGGCTGGATCGGTGCGGAGTTCGCCACCGCCGCCCGCGAGGCGGGCTGCGAGGTGGTCGTCGTCGAGGCCGCGGACCGGGTCCTGGCCGGAGCCCTGCCCGCCGAGGTCACCGAGCCGATGGCGCGCTGGTACGAGGAGGCCGGCGCCCGGCTGCTCACCGGAGCCAAGGTCGCGGGGATCGAGGAGGGCCGCGTCCTCCTGGCGGACGGCCGCACCCTGCCGGCCGGCGCGGTGGTGGTCGGCATCGGCGCCCGCCCGGCCACCGGCTGGCTGGCCGGCAGCGGAGTGGAGCTGGGCCCCGACGGCTCGGTCACCGCCGACGCCTACCTGCGGACCTCGCTGCCCGGGGTCTACGCGGTCGGCGACTGCGCATCCTTCCCCTCGGCCCGCTACGGCACGCGGCTGCTCGTCCACCACTGGGACAACGCCCTCCAGGGCCCGCGCGCGGTCGCGGTGAACGTCCTGGCCGGCGGGCCCGCCCGGGCCTACGACCCGGTCCCGTACTTCTGGTCCGAGCAGTTCGGGCGCTTCGTGCAGTACGCCGGCCACCACGGCGGCGCCGACACCCTCCTGTGGCGGGGCGACCCGGCCGCCCCGGCCTGGTCGGTGTGCTGGCTGCGCGACGGCGCCCTGGTGGCGATCCTCGCCGTGGGCCGCCCCCGTGACCTGGCGCAGGGCCGCAAGCTCATCGAGTCGGGAGCCGCCCTCGACCCCGACCGGGTCGCCGACCCGGCCGTCCCGCTGAGGTCCACGGCCCGCTAGTGCTGTGACCGGAAAGGTTCACCGGGTCGCGGCGCCCGGCACGGCACCTCGCCGCGTTGTCGGACCGCGCAGGTACGTCCAGTACGAGCCGCGGCCCTCCGCCTTGCGATGCACCGCACCGGACACCGCGCCCCGGCAAACCCTTCCGGCCACAGCACCAGGCAGCGGCGCCGGTACCCGGACGGGGTCGCTCGGGTACCGGGTGTCGGCCCGAGATGGCAGGCTTGTGCCTGTGACCGAGATTGACGCAAAGATCGATTCCCTTGTCCCCGCCTGGCTGTTCCTCCCCGACATCGCGGAGATGCTCGACATCGAGGTGACCCGGGTCCGCCAGATGGTGAAGGAAGGGCAGCTGATCGCCGTGCGCCGGGGCGAGAACCGCGCCCTCCAGGTGCCCGCCCCCTTCATCGACGGCGACAAGGTCGTCAAGGGCCTCGTGGGCCTGCTGACCGTGCTGCGCGACGACCGCTTCTCCGAGGAGGAGATCCTCGAGTGGCTGTTCACCGAGGACCCGACCCTGCCCGGCACCCCCGTGCAGGCGCTGAGCGAGAATCGCGGCACGGAGGTGAAGCGCCGCGCTCAGGCGCTCGCCCTGTGACCTGATCCGCATCCGCTCCACCGCGGCGTACGGGCCGCTCCCGGCGCGTACGCCGCCTCCACCCCGGGGGGTACACCCATGCAGCTTTCCGACGCCCGGCTCTACCTGTGCACGGACGCCCGCAAGCGCCAGGGTGACCTCCCCGAGTTCCTCGACGCCGTGCTCGCAGGCGGCGTGGACGTCGTCCAGCTCCGCGACAAGGGCATGGAGGCCGGCGAGGAGCTCGACCACCTGCGGGTCTTCGCCGAGGCCGCACGGCGCCACGGCAAGCTCCTCGCCGTCAACGACCGCGCCGACGTCGCCCACGCCATCGGCTCCGACGTCCTGCACCTCGGCCAGGGCGACATCCCCGTCCCCGCCGCCCGCGCGATCCTCGGCGAGCGGGTGCTGATGGGCCGCTCCTGCCACGCCGAGCACGAGGTGGACGCCGCCGTCGCCGAGCCCGGCGTCGACTACTTCTGCACCGGCCCCTGCTGGCCCACCCCCACCAAGCCCGGCCGCTCCGCCCCCGGCCTGGGCCTCGTCCGGTACGCGGCCTCCCTGGAGCAGGACCGCCCCTGGTTCGCCATCGGCGGCATCGACGCGACGAATCTGGACGAGGTGCTGGACGCCGGCGCCACCCGCATCGTGGTCGTCCGCGCCCTCACCGAGGCCCCGGACCCCGGGGCGGCCGCGGCCGACCTCGCCCGGCGGGTCCGCTCCCGCCTCGGCTGACGCCGCCGAAGTGTCCAAAAACGTGTCCAAAAGGCGGACACCGCTTCGACGTCCGCCCGGGCGCGTCTAACCTGCCGTCATGGCCTCTGGTACCGCTTCCACCTGGTCGGACCGCGCGCACACGGTCCGCGACCTCATCGCGTCCGGGCGCTCGTACTCCTTCGAGTTCTGGGCTCCGAAGACGGAGAAGGGCGAGCGCAACCTCTGGAACGCGCTGCGCCGGGTCGAGGCGGTGGCCCCGAGTTTCGTGTCCGTCACGTACGGCGCCGGCGGCTCCACCCGCGGCGGCACCGTGCGCGCCACGCAGCAGATCGCCGCGGACACCACCCTGACCCCCGTCGCGCACCTCACCGCCGTCGACCACTCGATCGCCCAGCTGCGCAACGTCATCGGACAGTTCGCCGACGCGGGCATCCGCAACATGCTGGTCGTCCGCGGAGACCCGCCGGGCGACCCCATGGGCGAGTGGGTGGCCCACCCCGAGGGCCTCCACTACGCGGCCGACCTGGTCCGGCTGGTCAAGGAGTCCGGCGACTTCTGCGTCGGCGTCGCGGCCTTCCCCGAGATGCACCCGCGCTCGACGGACTGGGACACGGACATCCGGCACTTCGTGGACAAGTGCCGCGCGGGCGCCGACTACGCGATCACCCAGATGTTCTTCGATCCGGAGAACTACCTGCGGCTGCGCGACAGCGTCGAGAAGGCCGGCTGCGAGACCCCGATCATCCCCGAGGTCATGCCCGTTGTGGGCATCAAGCAGCTCGACCGGCTGCCGCAGCTCAGCAACGCGCTCTTCCCCGCGGACGTGAAAGAGCGCATGCTCGCGGTCAAGGACGACCCGGCGGCTGTACGCTCCATTGGCATCGAGTTCGCCACGGAGTTCTGCGCGCGGCTGCTGTCCGAGGGTGTCCCGGGGCTGCACTTCATCACGCTGAACAACTCCACGGCGACTCTCGAAATCTACGAGAACCTGGGCCTGCACCAGCGGGCCTGATCGGCGGGCCCCGTTTTCGGGCGGTCCGCCGCACCGAGAGGGGCCATGCGTGGGAATGACGGTCCTCTACATCGCGTTCGGAATCGTCGCGCTGTGGCTGCTTGCCGAGGTCCTGATGCAGTACAAGGCCCGGCTCCGCTGGCGCCTGCTCGCCTTCACGGGCTTCCTGGGCGTGGTCGCCGGCGTGGTCCTGCCGTCGGTGCCGGTCATCGGCGCCGGCGCCGCCGCGTTCGCCGTGGGCCAGATCCTGGTCACGCTCTCCTTCCGCAAGGGCTTCGTGGCCGGCTGGGCACTGCGCCGCGCCCCGGAGCCGGTCCGGCAGTCCGGCCGGCGCCGGTCCGGCGGGCCGCGTCCGGAGCCCGCGCTGCGGGTGACCGCGCTGGAGTACGGGTCCGAGGGCGGAGCCGGCGACGAGGACGGCGCCGGACGGGCCGCGGAGCGGCGTTCCCAGGCGCGGGCCGAGGAGGTCTACAGCCCCGAGCCGGTCCCCGAGGACACCGGTTCCTACGGCATACAGAGCTTCGCGCCCGCCCCCGACGCGGGCCGGACGGCCGCGTTCGCCTCGCCGTTCACCACCGCGGAGCAGGACGCGCACCAGTACGCCGCGTACTACGAGCCGACCGGTCAGGGCGGTTCCGACGGCTACGACTACTCGGCCGGCTATCCGGCGGGCGGGCAGCCGGTCTACGCCGCCTACTCGGACCCGTACGTCGGCACCGGGGGCGGTGTCACCCCGGGTCAGTCCTACGACTACTCCGCCTACGGCCAGTACGCCGACCAGGGGCAGCAGCAGTACTCCACGGACACCCCGCCGGGCGGGGTCTGGGTCCCGCAGCAGCGCGACGCCGCCCAGCCGTACCCGGCGGACGAGCAGGGCGGGCCGCAGCAGTACCCGTACCCCCAGCAGGGCGCCGGGGAGTACGGGCAGTACCGCTACTGACGCCGCCGTCCGGCGGCGGCCGGGCGCGCCGGGACGGTCACCGGGAGCCGCGGAAGTCCGCGCCCTCCACGATCAGCCCGGCCACCAGGGCCCCGGTCATCCCGGCGTGCGCCAGCCCGCCGCCCGGATGCGCCCAGCCGCCCGCCAGGTACAGCCCGGGCACGGACGTGGTGTTCGCCGGGTGGAGCAGCCGCCCGCCGGCCCCGGCCAGGGAGGGCGCAGGCACCGAGCCGCCCACGGCGCCGGTCGCCGCCTCGACGTCGGCGGGAGTCAGCGCCTCCTGCCACAGGAGCCGCTCCCGCAGCCCCGGCACGGCCTTCCCGGCCAGGTCGAGCAGCTCCTCGGCGCTCGGGGCCGCCCCGGCGCCCCCGGGGCCGCACACGGCGCTCACGGTGACCGCCTCGTGGTCCGCGTCGGGCCGGGTCGCCGGGTCGTCCGGGCGCAGCACGGTGGCCGACAGACCGGGGGAGTGCACGAGCGTGCGGTGGACCGCCCGCGCCGGGCGGGCGCCGCGGAGTGCGAGCAGCAGGGTCACCCGGCTGGGCGCGTCCGCCCCGCGGGCCGCAACCGCCTCCCGGGCCATCTCGGGCAGCAGCCTCGGGTCGATCCCGCAGACCACGAAGTCCGCCGGCGCCTCGCAGCCGTCCGCCAGCAGCAGCCCCGCCGCCCGGCCGTCGCGCACCAGGACCTCGCGGACCTCCGCCCCGAAGAGGAAATCCACCTTCCGCTCGCGGCAGCGCTCATGGACGGCGGTCGCCAGCTCCCGCATCCCGCCCCGCACGTACCAGCTGCCGAAGGTCTGCTCCATGTACGGCAGCACCGCCGCCGAGGCCGGCGCCCGCCCGGGGTCGATGCCGTACGGGGCCACCAGGCCGGTCAGCAGCTCCCCGAGCCCGCCGCCGAGCTCCCGTGCGGCCACCTCGGCCAGGGTCGGCGGACGGCGGCGCAGCAGGCCGCTCCTGCGCACGGCGGGGTACGGATCGCTGCCCAGCGCCTCCCGGCCACCGCGCAGCGGCTCCTCCAGCAGGGGTCGGCGGGTGGCGTCCCAGGCGTCCCGGGCCCGGCCCAGCACGCCGTTCCAGCGCTTGCCCGCGCCCGTGCCGAAGGCCTCGTCGAGGGCGGCGGCGACCCCGCCGTGCGAGGCGGCCGGGAGGGTCACGTCGACGCCGAGGTGCGGGAGCACGTGCCGGACGGCCGGGTCCGCCCGCACCATGTCGACACGGCTCTCCAGCGGCTGCCTGCCGGTCTTCACGAACAGGTCGCGGTATACGGCGGGCAGGTGCAGCAGGCCGGGGCCGGTGTCGAAGGCGAACCCCTCGCGCTCGTACCGCCCGACGGCTCCGCCGTAGGTGGTCCCGCGTTCGTACACCGTCACCCGGTGCCCCGCCACGGCCAGCCGGGCCGCTGTCGCCATCGCGCCCATGCCGGCGCCGATCACCGCAATTCGTGCCATGCGGCCGAGCCTACCGAGGGCGGCCGACGGCTCAGTGGGGTGGTGCGCCGGTGTGCGCGCGGGCCTCGGCGGCGAGCCGCCTCTCCTCGCGGCGCTGGGCGAGGCGGCGCAGGAACCGGCGGATGCGGCTCCACAGGAAGACCAGTATGGCGAGGCCGGCCGCCAGCAGGACGGCGGCGATGACCGCGGCGGCCTGCGGGTTGAACATCGCGAAGGTGACGAGGGCGGCCACACCGAGGTCCTCGGCGGTGCTGACCACGATGTTGGAGAACGGCTCGGGCGAGGTGTTGATCGCCATCCGGGTGCCGGCCTTGACGAAATGGCTGGCCAGGGCCGTGGTGCCGCCGACCGCACCGGCGGCGATGTCGGAGAGCGAACCGCTCTGCCCGGCCAGCAGCGCACCCACCACCCCGCCCGCGACGGGGCGGATCACGGTGTGGGCGGCGTCCCAGACGGTGTCCACGTACGGGATCTTGTCGGCGACGGCCTCGCACAGGAAGAGCACCGCCGCGACGATCAGCACGTCCGTGCGCTGCAGCGACGCGGGGACCTCGTCGGTCAGGCCGGTCGCGCCGAAGACGCCGAGCAGGAGGACCACGGCATAGGCGTTGATCCCGCTGGCCCAGCCGCTGGTGAAGACCAGGGGGAGCACACTCACCGGGTCATCATGCCGCACGGAGCGGACCGGGGCGGGCCGGCGGCGGAACAGCGGCGCAACAGTGAGGGGACGGCCGCCCGGCGGCCGTCCCCTCACTCACGTTGACGGGGCTACTGCCCCTGCTCGTCACGGCGGCGCTGCCACCGCTCCTCGATGCGGGTCATCATCGACCGACGCTGCCGGTTCTGGCCGTGGGCCGAACCGCCGGTACTGCCGGAGACGGGCTGCTCGCCGGGCTTGGGTGCCTTGCGCCAACCGGTGACCACGAGGACCGTGCAGGCCAGCATGACGAGGAATCCCACCACGCTGATCCAGAGCACGTCCTGCCAGATCACACCGGTCATGAGGAGCGCGATACCCACCACAATGCCTGCGACTGCCTGGTAGACCCGTCGCCGGGTATACGTACGCAGTCCGCTTCCCTCAAGCGCTGTCGCGAACTTGGGATCTTCGGCGTACAGCGCTCGCTCCATCTGCTCGAGCATGCGCTGCTCGTGCTCCGAGAGCGGCACGGGAGTCCTCCTCATCCGTCGGTCGCGGGGGTGGCGACCAGGGGTCCCCTTCAGGATAGGCGGGGAATCGCCCCCGTGATACCCGCCCTCTATGCCACGTTCTTAAAAAGCACTGCCTGAAAAAAAGCACTGCCACCACAAGCACTGCACGAAACCGTATGTCGCGCGAGCGGTCGTCGAGGCGGTTATTCCCCTGCGGCCCGTCCGGCATGCCGGTCACTGCACCCGATCATACGGGGCCGACCGCCGAATCGGAGGGCGAGTGGCCCACTCCACCCCCGGAAGAGCGCAGATCAGACCTGCTTCTCGCCCAGCACGTGCAATTGCGTGGCGACCGCGTGGAAGGCGGGCAGCTCCGCGGCGGCCTCCTCCAGACGCAGCAGCGCCTCCACCGCGCCCGGTTCGGTGTCCACCAGGACGCCCGGGACGAGGTCGGCGAAGATCCGCACGCCGTGCACCGCGCCGACCGCGAGGCCGGCCCCGGAGACCAGCCCGGACAGCTGCTCGGCGGTGAAGCGGCGCGGCACGGGATCGCCCGCGCCCCAGCGGCCCGCCGGGTCGGTGAGCGCGGTGCGGGCCTCGGTGAAGTGCCCGGCCAGCGCGCGGGCGAGCACGGCACCGCCGATTCCGGCACCGAGGAGGCTCAGGACGCCTCCGGTGCGCAGGGCGGCGACCGCGTTGGCCACGCCCTCGGCCGGGTCGTCCACGTACTCCAGCACGCCGTGGCACAGCACCGCGTCGTAGGCGTCGCGCTCCACCACGTCCAGCAGGCCCTGGGCGTCCCCCTGGACCCCGCGCACCAGATCCGCGACGCCGGCCTCGGCCACCCGGCGCTCCAGCCCGAACAGTGCGTTGGGACTGGGGTCGACCACGGTGACCCGGTGGCCCAGGCGGGCCACCGGCACGGCGAACTTGCCGGTGCCGCCACCGGTGTCGAGCACGTCCAGCACATCCCGCCCGGTCGCCTTGGCTCGGCGGTCGAGGGCCTCCTTGAGGACCTCCCACACCACGGCGGTGCGGAGGGAGGCACGGGGGCGGGAAGTGTCCGACACGGCTGATGGCTCCTCGGCGCGGTAAGGGACGAGCGGTCAGTGCCCCACCCTATGGCCTTCCACAGCCGGGCAGGTCATCCCGCGTCCGGACGCTCCGGGCGCGGCTGGGGCAGGGGCTGCTGCGGCGGCTGGACGCCGAGGATCCGCTCCACCAGTCGCAGGAACATCGAGGCCGCGCGCACCAGGTCGTCCGCGTCCCGGGGACCGGCCGCGCCCGCTATCCCCGCCTCGGCGCGCGCCCGGCGCGCCGCTCCCGAGGCGAACAGCGCGCTCCACTCGGCCAGCTCCGGAGCTATCTCCGGGAGCACCTCCCAGGCGCTGCGGATGCGGGGCCGCCGCCGCGGGCCCACGGGCTCGGGCCGCCCGCGCGCCGCGAGAACGGCCGCGGCGGTGCGCAGGGCGGCGAGGTGGGCGGTGGCGTACCGATCGTTGGGCAGGGGGAGCAGGACGGCCTCGCCCAGACCGCTGCGGGCCTTGGCGAGCAGATCGAGGGCGGCCGGTGGGGCCGTCGACTTGCGCAGGACGGGGTGGACAGGGGACGGGGACGGTGTGGCCATGACGAACCTCCTGTCGATGCGTTCCCACCATCGTGACGGGCCCCACTGACAATCGGCCTGACCTGGGACTTTTCGGTTGTCAGGGCGGTAACTGCCCCCCGCTGCGCACCTGGTGCGGCCGAAGCTGGTAGTTTTTGAACTGACCGGTCAGTCTAAAAGAAGGGGGGACGGCGTGGACAGCCCGCACGGCGCAGCCGTCAAGGCCGAGGACTTCGGACTCAAGGGACCGCGCGGCTGGGCCTTCCGGGGCGTCGGCGTCGACGCGGCGCCCGGCTCGCTCATCGCGGTCGAGGGCCCCTCGGGAGCCGGACGGACCAGCCTGCTCCTCGCGCTCACCGGACGGATGAAGGCCACCGAGGGCCACGCCGACATCGGCGGGCACCGGCTGCCGAAGAAGATGGCCGCGGTCCGCCGGATCGCCGCCCTCGGCCCCGTCCCCGGGGTCAACGACCTCGACCAGGCCCTCACGGTCGCCGAGCAGTTGCGCGAGGGCGCCCTGCTCCAGCGCCACTACGGCGGCCCGGTCCGCGCGCTGCTGCGGCCCCGTGCCGAGCGCCGTGCCGAGGCCCGCGCGCGCATCGACGCGGCCCTCGCCGCCGCCGGGCTGGACCTGGCGGAGCTGCCCAAGGGCCCGCGGACCTCCGTACGGGACCTGGAACGCCTGGAGTACGTACGGCTGTCCGTGGCGATCGCGCTGCTGGGCTCCCCGCGGCTGCTGGCGCTGGACGACCTGGACCTGAAGCTCTCGGACGCCGAACGGTCCGAGGCCTGGACCCTGCTCCGCTCGGTCGCGGCCGGCGGGACCACCGTCCTGGCGGTGTGCAGCGAGGCCCCGGACGACGCCGTGGTCCTGCGGACCGGCGCGCAGGAGCCGGACGCACCGCAGCCGAGGCCATCGGACGCGCCCGCCGCGCCCGCCGCGCCCGCCGCGCCCGCCGCGCCCGCTCCCGCGCGCCGGGGCCGGGGTGCCGCCGACGCCGCCAAGGTCACGTGGGGGGTTCCCGCGGAGAGCGGTCCGGCCCCCGACGAAGACAGCGGCGCCGACACCGGGACGAAGCCCCAGGCCAAGCCCGAGCCCGAGGCCGAGCCCAAGGCCAAGCCCGAGCCCCAGGCCAAGCCCGAGCCCGAGGCCAAGCCCGAGCCCGAGGCCAAGGCCAAGCCGGAGGCCGAGCCCAAGGTCAAGCCCGAGGCCAAGGCCAAACCCGAGCCCGCGGCCGACACCGAATCCGGAGCCGACACCGGCACCGGCCCCGGCACTGGGAACGACACCGCGAACGACACCGACACCGACACCGAGAACGACGACACGAAGGGGGCGGACGATGCGCTCGCCGAAGCTGGCCGCGCTTGAGCTGAAGCGGTTCGGGCGGGGGAAGCTGCCCCGAGCCGCCCTCGTCGCGCTGCTCCTGCTGCCGCTGCTCTACGGAGCCCTGTACCTCTGGTCCTTCTGGGACCCGTACAGCCGCCTCGACAAGGTGCCCGTCGCCCTCGTCAACTCCGACCAGGGCACCACCGTGGACGGCAAGCGACTCGACGCCGGTGACGAGATCACCAGGAAGCTCCACGACAGCAAGACCTTCGACTGGCGCGAGGTCAGCCCCGAGGAGGCCGCGAAGGGGCTGGAGGACGGGACGTACTACCTGTCCCTCACCATGCCCGCCGACTTCAGCGCGAAGATCGCCTCCAGCTCCGGCGAGGACCCCACCACCGGCGCCCTCCAGGTCCGCACCAACGACGCCAACAACTACATCGTCGGCTCGATCTCCCGCACCGTCTTCTCCGAGGTCCGCTCCGCGGCGTCCGCCAACGCCTCCCGCGGCTTCCTCGACAAGATCTTCGTCTCCTTCTCCGACCTGCACGACAAGACCGCCGAGGCCGCCGACGGAGCCGACAAGCTCAAGGACGGCGCCGGCAAGGCGAAGGAGGGCGCCAAGGAGCTCGCCGACGGCCTCGACACGGCCAAGGAGAAGACCGGCGAGCTGACCGGGGGCCTGCAGAAGCTGAACTCGGCCGCCGCCAAGCTGGAGGCCGGCAGCAAGGAAGTCGCCGACGGCACCCAGGCCGCCGCCGACAAGGTCAACGGCGCCGCGGACAAGGCCAAGCCCTTCCTCAAGGACCCCAAGCAGCTCGCGGCCACCGCCGAGCTGGTCGCCGACACCGCGAGCACGGTCAACAACCACTTCGACAAGATCGTCGAGAAGGCGCCCGCCGCCGCCACCCGCACCAAGCAGGCCGCGACCCTCGCGGACGGCTACTACACCAAGCGCTGCCTCACGCCGGGCGTCGACCCGCTCCTGGCCTCCTGCGACGAGCTGAAGAAGGTCAAGGAGACCACGGCCGAGGCCGCCGAGCTGTCCGGGGACGTCAACACCCTGGTCAAGGGCGCCAACGGCGACATCGCCACCCTCAAGAAGCACCTGACCGACCTGGAGAGGGAGGCCCGCGACGTCGCCGCGAAGGCCCCCGCCCTCTCCGCCGACCTCGACGCCGCCGTCACCAAGGTCAACGCCCTCAACAAGGGCGCCCACCAGGTCGCCACCGGCATGGCCCAGCTGCACACCGGCATCGGCACCGCCCAGACCGGCTCGGGCGCCATCAACGCCGGCGTCGGCAAGCTCGGCGACGGCGCCCACAGCCTGGACGGCGGCATGTTCAAGCTCGTCGACGGCAGCGGCCAGCTCGCCGGCGGCCTGCACGACGGCGTCGGCAAGATCCCCGACTACGACCAGCAGCAGCGCGACGCCCGCACCCAGGTCATGGCCGACCCGGTCCAGCTCGCCAACCAGTCCCTGCACAAGGCGCCCAACTACGGCACCGGCTTCGCCCCCTACTTCATCCCGCTCTCCCTCTGGGTCGGCGCGATGGTCGCCTACATGCTCATCGCCCCGATGAACCGGCGGGCCCTGTCCGCGGGAGCCTCGCCCTGGCGGATCGCCCTCGCGGGCTGGCTGCCCGTGGCGGGCCTGGGCGCCGCGCAGGTGGGCCTGCTGATGTCCGTGCTCCACTGGGGCCTCGGCCTGGAGATGGAGCGCCCGGCGCTCACCATCGGCTTCCTGTTCCTGGTCACGGGCTGCTTCGCGGCCATCGTCCAGTGGCTCAACGCCAAGTTCGGCGCCGCCGGACGCATCCTGGTCCTCGCCGTCCTGATGCTCCAGCTGACCTCGGCGGGCGGTACGTACCCCGTTCAGACCAGCCCGGGGTTCTTCAACGCGATCCACCCCTTCCTGCCGATGTCCTACGTCGTCGAGAGCCTGCGCCGGCTCATCACCGGCGGGGACCTGGCCCCCGTATGGCAGGGCTGCGCGGTCCTTACGGCCTTCACGGTGGGGGCACTGGCCCTGACCGCGCTCGCCGCGCGCGGCAAGCAGGTGTGGACCATGGACCGGCTGCACCCGGAACTGAGCCTTTAGGACCGAGCCCGATGGGGATGTGGTGACCTGTGAGAATCAGCGCTATGGAAAGCAGCAGCGCCGGTACCGGCTCCGGCGGTACGGCCACGGTCGGCGGCCGACGTCAGGCCACCCGACAGAAACTCTACGAAGCAGCCGTCACCCTCATCGCCGAGAAGGGCTTCTCGGCCACCACGGTCGAGGAGATCGCCGAGCGGGCGGGCGTCGCCAAGGGCACGGTCTACTACAACTTCGCCAGCAAGAACGACCTGTTCGAGGAGTTGCTGCGACACGGGGTCGGGCTGCTGACGGTCTCGCTGCGGACCGCGGCGGAGGAGACCGAGGCGCGCGGCGGGACCCGCGTCGAGGCGCTCGACGCGATGATCAGGGCGGGGCTCGTCTTCATCGACCGGTACCCGGCCTTCACCCAGCTGTACGTCGCCGAGCTGTGGCGCACCAACCGGACCTGGCAGTCCACGCTGATGGTGGTCCGCCAGGAGGCGGTCGCCGTCGTGGAGACCGTGCTGCGCGAGGGCGTCGAACGCGGCGAGCTGAGCGGCGAGATCGACGTCCCGCTGACCGCGGCCGCCATGGTCGGGATGGTGCTGGTGGCGGCTCTGGACTGGCAGTCCTTCCAGCGGGAGCGGTCGCTGGACGACGTCCACTCGGCCCTGTCCCTGCTGCTGCGGGGCCGGGTGAGCGGCAACCGCTAGGCCTCCCTTCCGGATCTCTCCCCTCCGGGCACCCGGCGGGCGTCCCGCCCCCCGGTCGGCGGTGCCGCGCGGGACCGGCAGGCCGTAGAACTGGTGGGGCCGGCCGCGCCGACTGAGTATCCGTACCCAGACGCGGAGATGAGTACGTGCGCGGATGGGCCCCCGCCTGTGCGGACGCCAGAATGGGGGCAGCGGACAGGAGACCCGGTCCGCACCGCGGACACGGGGCCGCGGAGCGGACCGGGTACCTCCTCCGTGACCGGGAGGGGGGACGGGGGCCCGGTGCGGTGGTACGCGGACGCGGCGGTGCTCGGGGGGATCGAGCGCCGCCGCGTCCGCGCGTCCCGACGGGCGGTCAGGCCGCCGGCGCACGGGACCCACCTGACGAACCCGGCGCGCCGCCCCGCGCGTCACCCGGCGCGCCGCCCCGGGTGCGGCGTCTCAGCCGCGGCCCCGCAGGGGGAGCCGCAGGCGTACGGCGGCCAGCCGGGCCGAGACCGCCGAGGCCAGCGCCGCCCAGCGGGCGGACACCGCCCAGAAGACCCGTGCCGCCGAACGGGGCAGGAGCAGCGCCCGCAGCCGGTTCCCGCGGCCGGTCCCGGCCAGCAGGCCCGTACGGGCCAGCAGCACGTCGGCGGCCAGCGCGGGATACGCGGACCCCGCGCCCGGCGGCGCGTACAGCTCGCGTTCCACCGCACCCGCCACCCGGTGGACCGCGGCGGCGGCCTCCGCCCCCAGGCGGCCCAGCCGCACGATCCGGCCCGCCGCCCGGCGCGGGGACAGGGCCTCGTCCGGGGCCACGCCCACGTCCCAGGCCGTGTCGCCCAGCTCCCGCCAGGCCGCCCGCACCTCTGCGGCTCCGAGCCGGCGGGCCCGCAGCCGGGTCCGCCACCACAGGGGGAGCAGCGGCAGGCCCGCCACCGCCACCGCCGCCGCGCCCCAGCCGAGCACCGCCAGAGGGGAGGGGCCGGAGCCGCCCGGGGAGCTCTGCGGGACCGCGGGTCCGCCGCACTCGCCGAGCCTCTTCATGTCCGGGGGGCAGTCGTCCGTCAGGGACGGCGCCGCCGACGGCTGCGTCGCGCCCTGCGAGGGCAGCGGCGCGGGCGCCGACGGCTGGACCACCGGCGCCTGCTCGCGGGAGTAGTCCGGAACCGAGATGCCCGAGCGGGGCGTCGGCTCGAAACGGGTCCAGCCCACACCCTCGAAGTACAGCTCCGGCCAGGCGTGGGCGTCCCGCATGGACACGTTCACGCTGCCGTCCGACTGCTTCTCGCCGGGCGTGAAGCCCACCGCCACCCGCGCCGGAATGCCGAGCGAGCGCGACATCGCCGCCATGGAGAAGGCGAAGTGGACGCAGAAGCCCTCCTTCTCGGCCAGGAAGCGGGCCACCGCCTGCGGGCCCGTCCCCGACGCCGTCTTCGTGTTGTAGCGGAAGCCGCCGCTCACGGCGAAGTAGTCCTGCAGCTTCACCGCCCGCGCGTAGTCGTCCCGCGCACCCTGCGTGACCTCGCGGGCGGTCTCCCCGACCACCCCGGGCAGGTTGTCCGGGAGCTTCGTGTACTCGGCGCGGACGGCCGGGTGGGGACTCGGGGCGTCCCGCAGCTGCTGGGCCGTCGGCTGGAGCAGCAGGCTGCGCACGGTGTACTGCGCCCCCTGGACGTTCTGGAAGCGGTCCTTGCCGAGCTGGTCGCCGACCAGCGTCCGGCCGGCCGGCTCGAACCGCCACCTGCCGCCGATCTCGACCGCGCTCGCCGGATACGGCATGGGCAGGTAGCGCTGGCTGTAGCCCTCGGCCGCCGACAGGCTCGTCCGCACCTCCTGGGCGCTGCGGCGGACCTCCTCGCCGAGGCCCGGGGGGCTCGGCAGCCGCTCCGGCACGTCGGTCAGCGTCCGGCCCGAGGCCTCCCACTTGATCCCGTTGAACTCGTCCAGCGCCAGGATCCGCAGGTACTGGTCGCCCTGCTGCGGGCTGTCCGTCCGGTACTTCAGGACCACTCGGTTGTCCGGCGCGTTCAGGCTGTTCTGGAGGGAGACCAGCGGGTTGACCGCCGAGATCGTCCCGCCCGTACCGCTGCCGCCGCCGTCGCCCCCGCCGCTCGCGCCCACCAGCCCGCCGCCGAGCGCGGGCAGCAGCGCGGGCACCGCCAGCGCCAGGCCCAGGGCCATCGCACCCAGTCGCCGCCCGGTCCGCACCGGGGCCGTCGCCCGGCCGCCGCCGGGTCCGGCGGCGAGGCCCCCGGCCGCGGCGGTGTCGGCCCGGCCGCGCGGGGCGCCGCCGAAGACCCGGCCCCACTGGGCCAGCCGGTCACGGCCCTCGGCCAGCAGCATCATCAGGTACCCGCCGCCCGCCAGCAGGAAGGAGACCCAGGAGGCCCCGCCGCCGCCCGACAGCCCGGCGGCCACCGAGTACAGCGCGAGCAGCGGCAGCCCGGCCGCGGCCGCCGTGCGCACGGTCACCGCCAGCAGGTCCACCAGCAGCCCGATCAGCAGCACCCCCGACACCAGCAGCAGCCGGATGCCGTCGGTCAGCGGGGCCGGGGTCGCGAACTCGCCCACGTCCCGTACGCCCTGCCGGAACAGCGCGCCGAAGTCCGACAGCAGGTAGTCCACCGCTCCGGACCCGACGGCGCCGGACTTGCCGCCGAAGAGGAAGACGAGCAGCAGCAGCGACACGAGCAGTTGCGCGGCCACGGTCAGCGACCGGGCCAGCGGCACCCGCCGGGCCCCGGCCCCCACGGCGCTCTGCACGCCCAGCAGGAGCGCGGCCTGGAGCAGCCAGACCTGCGACTCCACCAGCGGGGCCAGCGCCCACGAGGTGAGCAGCGTCGCCAGTGCCGCGAACAGCGTCAGTCTCGCGCGCCCGCTCATCCCCGACCTCCGGTGCCGCCCGTGCCGGCCGCGGTGGTCCCGGCCTGTCTCCACAACTCGCCGAAGGCCGCCCCGGGCGGGACGGCCAGGGCCGTCCAGCCCCCGTCGCGCAGCGTGCGCAACCGCTCCTCCACCGGGGGGAGGGCGGATCCCTGCGCCGGCCGGCCCGCCCAGGTGGCGGAGTCCAGTACGAAGGCCACCGCACCACCGGTGCGCTGGCGCATCCGGGCGGCCAGGTCCGTCTGTACGTCGTCCAGGTCCCCGAGGAAGGCGACGAGCAGCCCGTCGGTCTCGGCCCCGCCGAAGCCGCTGCCGCCGCGCAGTGCCCCGTGGGCCCGCGAGAGCCCGGCGCCGTCGGAGTGCCCGACGACGGCGAGGGTGTCCATCATCAGCCCGGCGGCCGTCGCGGAGTCGTGTCCCCCGGAGGAGAAGCCGCCGCCCTCGCCGGGCACCGAGTCCCCGGTGTCCGTGAGCAGCCGTACCGAGAAGCCCTGCTCCACGAGGTGCACCAGGGTCGAGGCGGCCCCGGACACCGCCCACTCGAAGGCCGAGTCGGGGCCGGCGCCCTCGAAGGCCGCGCGCCGGGTGTCCAGCAGGACGGTCGCCCGGCTGCGCTGCGGCTGCTCCTCCCGGCGCACCATCAGCTCGCCGTAGCGGGCGGTGGAGCGCCAGTGGACCCGGCGCAGGTCGTCGCCGCGCCGGTAGCCGCGCGGGATCACGTCGTCCTCGCCGGCCAGGGCCAGGGAGCGGCGGCTGCCGTCGCCGTAGCCCGATGCCGCTCCGGAGAGGCGCACCGGCGGCAGCGGCTCGGTGCGCGGGACGACCGTGAGCGTGTCGTAGGCGGAGAACGAGCGGGTCAGCTCGACCAGCCCGAAGGGGTCGGCCAGCCGCAGTTGGAGCGGACCCAGCGGATAGCGGCCGCGCAGGTCGGAGCGGACCCGGTAGGACACCTCGCGGCGTCCGCCGGGCTCGACCCGGTCCAGTACGAACCGGGGGCGGGGGCCCAGTACGTAGGGCACCCGGTCCTGGAGCATGAGCAGGCCGGTGGGGAGCCGCGAGACGTTGTCCATGCGCAGCTGCACCCGGGCCTCGGAGCCCGCGGAGACCCGCACCGGGGTCAGCCGGCGGCTGCCGGAGACCCGGTAGCGGGTGCGGTGCAGGGCGAGGACGCAGATCAGCGGCAGCACGGCGAGGAGCAGGCCGACACGCAGCAGCTCGCTCTGGCCCAGGACGTACGCGCAGGCGGCGGCGGCGATCCCGGCGGCCAGGAACGAGCGGCCGCGCGTGGTCAGCCCGGACAGCGAGCCGCGCAGCCCGCCGGCGCCGGCGCCGTGGCCGTCCTCGTCCCGGCCCCCGGCGCCGCGCGGGGCACCGGCGTCCATCAGAAGCTCCGGATGCCCGCGCCGGGCGGCATCTCGCCGCGGGCGTGTGCGGCCGGGACGGGGGTGCGCTGGAGGATGTCGTGGACGACCTGCTCGGCGCTGCGCCGGTTCAGCTGGGCCTGCGCGGTGGGCAGCAGCCGGTGCGCGAGGACGGGGCCGGCCAGCGCCTGGACGTCGTCGGGCAGGACGTACTCCCGGCCGGAGAGTGCGGCGGAGGCCTTCACGGCGCGCAGCAGGTGCAGGGTGGCACGGGGAGAGGCGCCCAAGCGCAGGTCGGGGTGGCTGCGGGTGGCGGAGACCAGGTCGACCACGTAGCGCCGGACCGGCTCGGCCACGTAGACGTCGCGGACGGCCTCGATCAGCTTGACGATGTCGTGGGCGTGCGCGACGGCCGTCAGGTCGTCGAGCGGGGAGAGCCCGCCGTGCACGTCGAGCATCTGCAGCTCCGCCTCGGGGCTGGGGTAGCCGACGGAGACGCGGGCCATGAAGCGGTCGCGCTGCGCCTCGGGGAGGGGGTAGGTGCCCTCCATCTCCACCGGGTTCTGGGTGGCGACCACCATGAAGGGGCTCGGCAGCGTGTAGGTGGTGCCGTCGATGGTGACCTGGCGCTCCTCCATCGACTCCAGCAGCGCCGACTGGGTCTTGGGGGAGGCGCGGTTGATCTCGTCGCCGATGACGATCTGGGCGAAGATCGCGCCGGGCTTGAACTCGAACTCCCGGCGCTGCTGGTCGTAGATGCTCACGCCGGTGATGTCCGAGGGCAGCAGGTCCGGGGTGAACTGGATGCGCTGCACCGAGCAGTCGATGGACTTGGCGAGGGTCTTGGCGAGCATGGTCTTGCCGACGCCGGGGACGTCCTCGATCAGCAGGTGCCCCTCGGCGAGCAGGACGGTCAGCGCCAGGCGCACGACCTCCGGCTTGCCCTCGATCACGCTCTCGACCGACTGGCGCACCCGCTCCGCCGTGCTGGTCAGATCCGCGAGGCTCGCTCGGTCGTCATACGTCGTCACCTGGTTCTCCTCGGCCCTTTCCCAGGGCCGATCGCCCTTGGCGCACGACCGGCCCACCCCGAAACACGGACACCGGTCCCGGGGGTTCCCGGGCGGCGTCTCCCCGCATTGTTGACGGCGTTGCGGCCTGGTGTCACTCAGGAGCTGGGATCGATCTCCCGCAGGAGCCCGGTGTGCACGTCGAAGACGAAGCCTCGCACATCGTCCGTGAAGAGCAGGAAGGGGTTGGTGCGCACCCGCTGCATGGACTGGCGGACGTCCTGGTCGACGTCCCGGAAGGCCTCGACGGCCCAGGCCGGGCGCTGGCCGACCTCGTCCTCCAGCTCGTGCCGGAAGTCCTCGGTCAGGCTTTCGAGACCGCAGCCGGTGTGGTGGATGAGTATCACCGTGCGGGTGCCGAGCGCCCGCTGGCTGATGGTGAGGGAGCGGATGGTGTCGTCGGTGACCACGCCGCCCGCGTTGCGGATGGTGTGGCAGTCGCCGAGTTCCAGGCCGAGGGCGGCGTGCAGGTCCAGTCGCGCGTCCATGCAGGCCACGACGGCGACCTGGAGGACGGGGCGGGCGTCCATACCGGGGTCCGTGAACTTCGCGGCGTACTGCCTGTTGGCGTGAACCAGACGGTCCGTGACGGAGCCGCCGCCGGATGCCTCGGGTGCGGACGCGGCGGGCAGGGATGCGGATGTCGTCATGGAGAAGACGTTAATGGTCACCGTGGGCGCGGGCAGTGCGTGAGGACGGACAAAGAAGGTCAACCGCCCTTGTTGTGAGCTAACCCACAGGGGTGGGGAGGAGGCCTCCGATCGGGTGATTCGCGGCTTTTGCGGCTTCCCTCGGAGAGGGGCGCCCGCCGCGCGGGGCGGTTCGTTGACCGCGGCGACCGTTGCACTAAAGTGACGCGAACCGGCCGGAGCCCGGCCCTGACCGGCTGCCCGGCCCCCGATGAAACTCCGCGTGCGCGGGCGCGTACGTACGGCCCGGCCCTCTCCCGCTCACCGGCCGGCCGGCGCCGGCTTGCCCGGTGCCGCCGGACGGACCCCTTCCTGAGCGGGTGGGGACCCGGTGGTGCGTACGCCCGCCGCGCCGTTATCTGAGAGGGCGCTTTGACTAGCGAGTCCCGACACGTCCCGGTGATGCTCCAGCGGTGCCTGGACCTGTTGGCCCCGGCGCTGGAGAGGCCGGGGGCCGTCGTCGTCGACTGCACCCTCGGCCTCGGAGGCCACAGCGAGGCCCTGCTGACCCGGTTCCCCGAGGTGCACCTGATCGGCCTCGACCGCGACAAGGAGGCCCTGCGGCTCTCCGGCGAGCGGCTCGCGCCCTTCGGCGACCGCGCCACCCTCGTCCACGCGATCTACGCCGATCTCGCCGAGGTCCTGGACGGGCTGCGGATCCCGACCGTCCAGGGCATCCTCTTCGACCTCGGCGTCTCCTCCATGCAGCTGGACGAGGCCGACCGCGGGTTCGCCTACGCACAGGACGCGCCGCTGGACATGCGGATGGACCAGACGACGGGCATCAGCGCCGCCGAGGTGCTCAACACCTACGCGCCCGGCGAGCTCGTGCGCATCCTGCGCCAGTACGGCGAGGAGAAGCAGGCCAAGCGGATCGTGTCCGCCGTCGTCCGGGAGCGGGAGAAGGAGCCCTTCACCAACAGCGCACGGCTGGTGGAGCTGATCCGCGACTCCCTGCCGCAGGCGGCCAAGCGCACCGGCGGGAACCCCGCCAAGCGGACCTTCCAGGCGCTGCGCATCGAGGTCAACGGCGAGCTGTCGGGCCTGGAGCGCGCCATCCCCGCCGCGGTCGACCGGATCGCCGTCGGCGGCCGGATCGCGGTGCTGTCGTACCACTCGCTGGAGGACCGCCTGGTGAAGCAGGTCTTCGCGGCGGGCGCGGCCTCCACGGCGCCGCCCGGGCTGCCGGTGGTCCCGGAGAAGTACCAGCCGAAGCTGAAGCTGCTGACACGCGGGGCGGAACTGCCGACCGAGGAGGAGATCGCCGAGAACCGGCGGGCCGCCCCGGCGCGCTGCCGCGGCGTCGAGCGCATCCGGGAGGCGAAGCTGTGACGCCGGGGGGCGGCAAGGCGGGGAAGTTCGCCACGCTGACCCGAGGCCGGGCGGTCCGGGTCGGCCGGGCCCTCGGCGGCCGCCCCGGCGCGCGTCCCGCCGGCTCCCCCGGACAGGCCGCGCGGATGCCGTTCGTGCTGCTGGTCGTCGCGCTGCTGGCAGGCGGCCTGATCAGCCTGCTGCTGCTGAACTCGGCGCTGAACGAGGGCTCCTTCCAGCTGAGCCGGCTGAAGAAGGAGACCACCGTCCTCACGGACGAGGAGCAGGCGCTCCAGCGCGACGTCGACGCCTACTCGGCTCCTGACGCGCTGCAGCGCCGGGCGCAGGAGCTGGGCCTGGTCCCGGGCGGCAGCCCGGTCTTCATCGGTCCGGACGGCAAGGTCAGCGGCGCCGCGGCGCCGGCCGAGCTCCCGCCGCCGCCGTCCCCGCCGCCGTCCCCGGCACAGTCCGCCGTTCCGGCCGCGCCGCCCGCGGCCGCCTCCGGTGCGCCGGGCCCCGCGGCCCCGGCGCAGGACCAGGCCCCAGTGCAGAGCCAGGGCCGGCCCGCGGGCCAGAACCCGGATCAGCATCCCGGCCAGACCTCGGGCCAGAGCTCGGGCCAGGCCTCCGGGGGGTCGTCCCCCCAGTCCCCGTCCTCGCCCGCGCAGCAGTCCTCCCCCAACCCAGGCAGGTGACGTCGTGACCTCGATCGCAGGCGGTTCCGCGGCGCCGGGGCGCAGCCCCGCGGGGCCCTTCCCCGGCCCCGCCCCGGCGACGGCGGCGGTGCCCCGGTGAGCCCGCAGGAGCCGCCGCGCAGGCGGGTGCCCGGCCCCGGCCGCCCCCGGGCCGGGGACCGCGACCGGGCCCGGGCCGCGTCCCGTCCGGCCGCCCGGCCGGCGTCCCGCCGCCCCGCCCCCCGGCGCGGGCCGCACACCATCCGCCTCGGCAGCCCCCGGCCCCGGCTGCGCCTGGTCGGCGTCGGCCTGACCCTCGTCATGGTCGCCTTCGTCGTCCGCCTGCTCCAGGTGCAGGCCGTCGACGCCCCGGCCTTCTCCGCCGCGGCCTCCAAGAACCGCTACACCAGCGTCAAGCTGGCCGCCGAGCGCGGTGAGATCACCGACCGGAAGGGCGTGGCCCTGGCCACCAGCGTCGACGCGTACGACATCACGGCCGACCCGAAGATGTTCACCCCGCAGGACAGCAAGGCGCCGGACGCCCCCGAGCAGGCCGCCGCCCTCCTCGCGCCCATCCTCGGCCAGGACGCCGAGGAGCTGGCGGCGCGGCTGAAGACCAAGAACACCCGCTACGTCGTCATCGCCTACCGCCAGACCCCCCAGGTCTGGAACCAGATCAAGGACCTCAAGCGGGTCTTCGCGGACAAGGCGGCCGCCGACAAGCGCAACAACGGCCCCGGCGCCAACGTCCTGGCCGGCGTGTTCAACGAGAACAGCAGCAAGCGCGTGTACCCGAACGGCGACCTCGCCGCCGGGATACTGGGCTACGTCAACGCCGAGGGCAAGGGCGGCGGCGGGCTGGAGTCCTCCCTCGACAAGAAGCTGTCCGGCAAGGACGGCGAGGTCACCTACGCCCAGTCCGGCGGCCGGCGGGTCCCCACCGCCGGCTCCAGCGAGAAGCCCGCCGTGCCCGGCGAGGACATCGAGCTGACCATCGACCGCGACATCCAGTGGGCGGCCCAGAGCGCCATCGCCGAGCAGGTCCAGAAGTCCGAGGCCGACCGCGGGTACGTCATCGTCCAGGACACCGGCACCGGCGAGATCCTCGCCATGGCCAACGCCCCCGGATTCGACCCCAACGACCTCACCCGGGCCCGCTCCGCCGCCATGGGCAACGCGGCGCTCCAGGACGTGTACGAGCCCGGCTCCACCGCCAAGGTGATGTCGATGGCGGCCGTACTGGAGGAGAAGAAGGCCACCCCCGCCACGCACGTCGAGGTCCCCAACCGGCTCCACCGCGGGGACCGGCTCTTCAAGGACGACATCGACCACCCGACCTGGTACCTGACCCTCAACGGCGTCCTCGCCAAGTCCTCCAACATCGGCACCATCCTGGCCACCGGACAGCTGGGCGCCACCCAGCCCGAGGCCAACAAGGTGCTGCACTCCTACCTGACCAAGTTCGGCATGGGGCAGCCCACCGGCCTGGACTACCCCGGCGAGTCCCGCGGCATCCTCGCCAAGCCGGAGGACTGGTCCACCTCCCAGCAGTACACGATCCCCTTCGGCCAGGGCATGTCCCTCAACGCCATGCAGGCGGCCTCCGTGTACTCGACCATCGCCAACGGCGGGGTCCGGATCGAGCCGACCCTCGTCCGCGGGACCAAGGGGCCCGACGGCCGCTTCACCCCGGCCCCGGCCCCGGAGCAGCGCCAGGTGGTCAGCAGGGAGACCGCCAAGACCCTCGCCGAGATGCTCGAATCCGTGGTCGACGACCAGGACGGCACCGGCACCAAGGCCCGCATCCCCGGCTACCGGGTCGGCGGCAAGACCGGCACCTCCAACCGAGTGGATCCGGCCACCGGCCGCTACAAGGGCTACACGGCCTCCTTCGCCGGCTTCGCGCCCGCGGACAACCCCCGCATCACCGTCTACTGCGCCATCCAGAACCCCACGAAGGGCAGTTACTTCGGCGGCCAGATCTGCGGACCCATCTACAAGAAGGTCATGGAGTTCGCCCTCAAGACCCTCCAGGTGGCCCCCACCGGAACCGCCCCCGCCGGACTTCCGGTGACCTTCGACCCCGGTCCGCAGTCCACTCCGCCGTCCACCCCGCAGCCCGGTCAGTGACCCCCCGGCCCGGCAGGCCCGCAAGAAGAGCGTGAGGCACCACCAGTGACAACGATCACCCCGAAACCCGGGAACCAGTCGGCCGCCGGCTCCGAGGCCGGGCCCTCGCTTCGCGAGCGGGCCGCCGAGCCCGGTACGCTCACCGCCGTGTCCCACGCTGATCAGCCCAGAACCGCCCGGAAGGACGCCCCGGCAGTGCCGCCGGGAGCGCCCCGGCCCGTGTCCGCCCGCCCCACGCCGCTGGACGAGCTGGCCACCCTGCTGGGTCTCCCCGAGCCGTCCACCACACGGATCACCGGCATCACCCACGACTCCCGTGCGGTGCGCCCCGGAGACCTGTACGCGGCCCTGCCGGGTGCCCGGACCCACGGCGCCGACTTCGCCGCCCAGGCGGCCGGACTCGGCGCGGCCGCCGTGCTGACCGACCCCGCGGGGTCGGAGCGCGCCGCCGCGACCGGACTGCCCGTCCTCACCGTCGCCGACCCGCGCGGCCGGATGGGCGAGCTGGCCGCCGAGATCTACGGGCGGCCCGGCGAGGGCCTGCTCCAGATCGGCATCACCGGCACTTCCGGCAAGACCACCACGGCCTACCTCGTCGAGGGCGGACTGCGCGCCGCGGGCCGCAGCACCGGGCTGGTCGGCACGGTCGAGATGCGCATCGGCGACGAACGCATCAAGTCCGAGCGGACCACCCCCGAGGCCACCGACCTCCAGGCCCTCTTCGCCGTCATGCGCGAACGCGGGGTCGAGGCCGTCGCCATGGAGGTCTCCAGCCACGCCCTGGTGCTCGGGCGGGTGGACGGCTGCGTCTTCGACGTCGCCGTCTTCAACAACCTGAGCCCGGAGCACATGGAGTTCCACTCCGACATGGAGGACTACTTCCAGGCGAAGGCGGCGCTCTTCACCCCGCGCCGCGCCCGCCTCGGCGTGGTCAACATCGACGACGAGTACGGCCGCCGCCTGGCCGAGGAGGCGACGGTCCCGGTCGTCACCTTCTCCGCCGCCGGCGACCCGGCCGCCGACTGGCGCGCGCAGGACGTGGTGTTCGGGCCGGCGAGCTCGACCCTGACCCTGACCGGCCCCGCCGGACAGCACGTCCGGGCCGCCGCCCCCCTGCCCGGCCCGTTCAACGTCGCCAACACCGTCGCCGCGATCGTCACCCTCGCCGCCGCCGGCCTCGACCCGCAGACCGCCGCCGACGGCGTCGCCGCCGTCCCCGGGGTGCCCGGCCGGCTGGAGCGGGTGGACGCGGGACAGCCGTACCTGGCCGTCGTCGACTACGCCCACAAGACCGACGCCGTCGAATCCGTCCTGCGCGCGCTGCGCGAGGTCACCGAGGGCAAGCTGCACATCGTGCTCGGCTGCGGCGGCGAGCGCGACACCACCAAGCGCGCCCCGATGGGCGCCGCGGCCGCGCGGTACGCGGATCTCGCCGTCCTGACCTCCGACAACCCGCGCTCCGAGGACCCCCTGGCCATCCTGGCCGCGATGTTCGAAGGCGCCGTGTCGGTGCCGCCCGCCGAGCGCGGCACCGTCCTCGTCGACGCCGACCGGGCCGGGGCCATCGCCGCCGCCGTGGCGCGCGCCGAGCCCGGGGACACCGTCCTGGTGGCGGGCAAGGGCCACGAGCAGGGCCAGGACACCGCGGGCACCGTCCGCCCCTTCGACGACCGCACGGTGCTCCGCGCCGCGATCGAACGCCAGGCTGCGCAGAGCAGAGAAGCGAACGTCCGACAGGCCGAGGTGAACCAGTGATCGCCCTCTCCCTCGCCGAGATCGCCGACATCACCGGCGGGCGGCCCCACGACATACCGGACCCTTCGGTGCGGATCACCGGGCCCGTCGTCATCGACTCCCGCCAGGTGGAGGCCGGCAGCCTCTTCGCCGCCTTCGACGGCGAGCACGTCGACGGCCACGACTACGCGGAGCGCGCGGTCGCCGCCGGAGCCGCGGCCGTCCTAGCGGCCCGGCCCGTCGGCGTGCCCGCCCTCGTCGTCCCCGACGTGGAGAAGGCGCTCGGCGCCCTCGCGCGGGCCGTCGTCGAAAGGCTCGGGACCGACGTGGTGGCCCTGACGGGCTCCGCCGGGAAGACGTCGACGAAGGACCTCATCGCGCAGGTGCTCCAGGCCCACGCCCCCACGGTGTGGACGCCCGGCTCCCTCAACAACGAGATCGGCCTGCCGCTCACCGCGCTGAGGGCCACCGAGGACACCCGGCACCTGGTGCTGGAGATGGGGGCCCGGGGGATCGGCCACATCGCGTACCTCACCGGCCTGACCCCGCCGCGCATCGGACTCGTCCTCAACGTCGGCACCGCCCACATCGGCGAGTTCGGCGGACGCGAGCAGATCGCGCAGGCCAAGGGCGAGTTGGTCGAGACCCTGCCCTCCGAGGCCGACGGCGGCGTCGCCCTCCTCAACGCCGACGACCCGCTGGTACGCGCCATGTCCGCCCGCACGAAGGCCCGTACGGTCCTCTTCGGCGAGGCGGAGGACGCCGACGTACGGGCCACCGGGGTGCGGATGACCGCCGGGGGGCAGCCCTCCTTCACGCTCCACACCCCCACCGGGTGCGGCGAAGTGACCTTGCGGCTGTACGGTGAGCACCACGTGTCGAACGCGCTCGCCGCGGCCGCCGTCGCCCACGTGCTGGGCATGTCCGTCGAGGAGATCGCCACCGCGCTCTCCGGGGCGGGCACCTTGTCCCGGTGGCGGATGGAGGTCACCGAGCGGGCGGACGGCGTGACGATCGTCAACGACGCCTACAACGCGAACCCGGAGTCCATGCGGGCCGCTCTGCGCGCACTTGCCGCGATGGGGGGCTCCGCGCGGGCGAACGGGGGGCGTACGTGGGCGGTGCTCGGCCCCATGGCCGAGCTCGGTGACGCATCGCTCGCCGAACACGACGCGGTGGGACGGCTTGCCGTCCGGCTCAACGTGAGCAAGCTCGTGGCAGTCGGGGGCAGGGAAGCGTCCTGGCTGCAACTGGGCGCATATAACGAGGGTTCGTGGGGTGAGGAGTCGGTGGTCGTGTCCGACGCGCAGGCGGCGGTCGACCTGTTGCGCAGTGAGCTGCGCCCGGGTGACGTCGTGCTGGTGAAGGCTTCCAGGTCGGTCGGTCTGGAACGGGTCGCGCTGGCGTTGCTGGAGCGCGAGGGCGAGGTCGCCGACCGATGAGGCAGATCCTGTTCGCCGGCGTCATCGGCCTGTTCCTGACGCTCATCGGCACTCCGCTGCTGATCAAGCTGCTGGCCCGCAAGGGCTACGGCCAGTTCATCCGCGACGACGGCCCGCGCGGCCACGCCGGGAAGAAGGGCACGCCCACCATGGGCGGCATCTCCTTCATCCTGGCCACGCTCATCGCGTACGCCCTGACCAAGGTCATCACCGGCAGCGAGCCGACCTTCTCGGGCCTGCTCGTCCTGTTCCTGATGGCGGGCATGGGAGTCGTCGGCTACCTGGACGACTACATCAAGATCGTCAAGCGGCGGTCGCTCGGCCTGCGGGCCAAGGCGAAGATGTCCGGGCAGCTGATCGTCGGCATCGCGTTCGCGGTGCTCGCGCTCCAGTTCAAGGACTCGCGCGGGCTCACCCCGGCCTCCGACAGGCTGTCGTTCGTCACGGACTTCGGCTGGTCGATCGGGCCGGTGCTGTTCGTCGTCTGGGCGCTGTTCATGATCCTGGCCATGTCCAACGGCGTGAACCTGACCGACGGTCTGGACGGCCTCGCCACCGGCGCCGCGGTGATGGTCTTCGGCGCCTACACCTTCATCGGCGTCTGGCAGTACCAGGAGTCCTGCGCCAACGCGCAGACCCTGCCGTACCCGAACGCCTGCTTCGAGGTCCGCGACCCGCTCGACCTGGCCGTCGTCGCCTCCGCCCTGATGGGCGCCTGCTTCGGCTTCCTGTGGTGGAACACCTCGCCGGCGAAGATCTTCATGGGCGACACCGGCTCGCTGGCCCTCGGCGGCGCGCTCGCCGGCCTCGCGATCTGCTCCCGCACCGAGTTCCTGATGGCGCTCCTCGGCGGCCTCTTCGTCCTCATCACCATGTCGGTCGTCATCCAGGTCGGCTCCTTCAAGCTGACCGGCAAGCGCGTCTTCCGGATGGCCCCGCTGCAGCACCACTTCGAACTCAAGGGGTGGTCCGAAGTCCTTGTCGTGGTCCGCTTCTGGATCATCCAGGGCATGTGCGTGATCGTGGGTCTCGGTCTCTTCTACGCGGGATGGGCAGCGGACAAGTGACGTCCTGGCAGGGCAAGAACATCACCGTCGCCGGTCTCGGCGTGAGCGGCGTCAGCGCCGCCCGCGCCCTGGCCGGCTTCGGCGCGTCGGTGACCGTCGTGGACGGCGGCGACGGCGAGGGCCACCGCGCCCGCGCCGCGGAGCTCCGGGAGGCGGGGATCTCCGTACGCCTCGCGGACGCGGAAACCCTGCCCGAGGGGACCGACCTGGTCGTCACCTCACCCGGCTGGAAGCCTGACAGCCCCCTCTTCGCCGCCGCCGCGAAGGCCGGCGTCGAGGTGGTCGGGGACGTGGAGATCGCCTGGCAGCTGCGCGGCGAGAAGGCGGCCCCCTGGCTCGCCGTCACCGGGACCAACGGCAAGACCACCACCACCCAGATGCTGGCGTCGATCCTCAAGGCGGCCGGCCTGCGGACCGCGGCCGTCGGCAACATCGGCACGCCCATCATCGACGTGGTGCTCGACGACGGCGCCCACGACGTGCTCGCCGTCGAACTCTCCAGCTACCAGCTGCACTGGGCGCCCTCGGTGCGCGCCCACTCGGCGGTCGTCCTCAACCTGGCGCCCGACCACCTCGACTGGCACGGCTCGATGGAGGCGTACGCCGCCGACAAGGGCCGCATCTACGAGGGCAACACCGTGGCCTGCGTCTACAACGTCGCCGACCGCGCCACCGAGGACCTGGTGGCCGAGGCCGACGTCGAGGAGGGCTGCCGCGCGATCGGCTTCACCCTCGGCGCTCCCGGCCCCTCCATGCTCGGCGTGGTCGACGGCATCCTCATCGACCGGGCCTTCGTGGCCAACCGCCAGAAGAACGCCCAGGAGCTGGCGCTGGTCGAGGACGTCAACCCGCCGGCGCCGCACAACATCGCCAACGCGCTCGCCGCCGCCGCCCTCGCCCGCGCCTTCGGCGTCGAGCCGCGCGCGGTCCGCGACGGACTGCGCGCCTTCCGCCCGGACGCGCACCGGGTGGCGTACGTGGACGAGGTCGACTCGGTCACCTACATCGACGACTCCAAGGCCACCAACACGCACGCCGCGGAGGCCTCCCTCGCGGCCTTCGAGCCGGTCGTCTGGATCGCCGGCGGCCTCGCCAAGGGCGCGACCTTCGACGAGCTCGTACGGAAGTCGGCCGAGCGGCTGCGCGCCGTCGTGCTGATCGGCGCCGACCGGGCGCTGATCGCCGAGGCGCTGGCGCGACACGCCCCCGAGGTCCCGGTCACCGACCTCGACCGGACCGACACTGGGGCGATGCTCGCGGCGGTGCGGGAGGCGGCCCGGCTCGCGGAGCCCGGCGACACGGTCCTGCTGGCACCCGCCTGCGCGTCGATGGACATGTTCGCGAACTACAACAAGCGCGGCGACGCGTTCGCCGACGCGGTGCGCGAACTGGCCGCCGAGAGCGCCTAGGTCGAAGGCTCCGGGACAGGTTCCCTCCGGCCGGCTGCTCGCCTCGTACGAGTGGAGGGGAAGATCACAGATGCCGGCCAAGCAGATGCTGCCGGGGCGGCGGCCGTCCGCCGCGAAGGCGCAGGGCCGCACCCGCCCGGCGGCGCGCGTGAAGCGGCCCGCCGGGCGCGGGCCGGTGGCCCGGTTCCGGCATGCGCAGCAGCAGGTGCGCAGGGCCTGGGACCGCCCGCTCACCGCCTACTACCTGATCTTCGGCAGCTCGCTGCTCATCACCGTGCTCGGCCTGGTGATGGTCTACTCGGCCTCCATGATCAAGGCGCTGCAACTGGGACTCGGCGACGCCTACTTCTTCAAGAAGCAGTTCCTGGCCGCCCTGATCGGCACCTGCCTGCTGCTCGCCGCCTCCCGGATGCCGGTCAAACTGCACCGGGCGCTGTCCTATCCGGTACTCGCCGTCACCCTCTTCCTGATGGCCCTGGTCCAGGTGCCCGGGATAGGGGTGTCCATCAACGGCAACCAGAATTGGATCTCCCTTGGCGGTCCGTTCATGCTCCAGCCCAGTGAGTTCGGCAAGCTGGCACTGATCCTGTGGGGCGCCGACCTGCTCGCCCGCAAGGGCGACAAGGGGCTGCTGGACCAGTGGAAGCACCTGCTGGTGCCGCTGGTCCCAGTGGCCTTCCTGCTGCTCGGACTGATCATGCTGGGCGGGGACATGGGCACCGCGATGATCCTCGGCGCCGTGCTCTTCGGCCTGTTGTGGCTGGCGGGCGCCCCGACCCGGATGTTCGTCGGGGTACTGGCCTTCGCGGGTGCGATCGTCGCGCTCATGATCAAGACCAGTCCCCACCGGATGGACCGCCTCGCCTGCCTCGGCGCGACAGAACCGGGCAAGGGCGACCTTTGCTGGCAGGCCGTGCACGGGATCTACGCCCTGGCCTCCGGCGGATGGTTCGGTTCCGGCCTGGGTGCGAGTATGGAAAAATGGGGGCAACTACCCGAAGCCCACACCGACTTCATCTTCGCCATCACCGGGGAGGAACTGGGTCTGGCGGGGACGCTGTCGGTGCTCGCCCTGTTCGCGGCCCTAGGCTATGCGGGTATCCGCGTGGCCGGACGCACGGAGGACTCCTTCGTACGGTTTGCCGCGGGAGGCGTGACCACCTGGATCACGGCGCAGGCCGTGATCAACATCGGTGCGGTGCTCGGTCTGCTGCCGATCGCCGGGGTCCCGCTCCCGCTGTTCTCCTACGGGGGGTCGGCCCTGCTGCCGACGATGTTCGCGGTCGGACTGCTCATCGCGTTCGCGCGGGAGGAGCCGGCGGCGCGCGCGGCCCTCGCGATGCGGCAGCCGAAGACCGGCTGGTGGCGGACCGGGGTGAGATGGAAATCGATGAGACGGCGCGTCACGAGGCGTCCGTCCGGAGAGCGGTGAATTTCGGTGCATGTCGTACTCGCCGGTGGGGGGACCGCCGGCCACATCGAGCCGGCGCTCGCCCTCGCGGACGCCCTGCGCAGGCAGGACCCTTCAGTGGGCATCACCGCCCTCGGCACGGAGCGCGGACTGGAAACCCGCCTGGTGCCGGAACGCGGCTACGAGCTGGGCCTGATCCCCGCCGTGCCGCTGCCCCGCAAGCCCACCCCGGAACTGATCACGGTCCCCGGGCGGCTGCGCGGCACCATCAAGGCCGCGGAGGAGATCCTGCTGCGCACCAAGGCCGACTGCGTCGTCGGCTTCGGCGGCTACGTGGCCCTGCCCGGCTACCTCGCGGCCAAGCGCCTGGGCGTGCCGATCATCGTGCACGAGGCCAACGCGCGGCCCGGACTGGCCAACAAGATCGGCTCCCGGTACGCGCACGCCGTGGCGGTCTCCACCCCCGACAGCAAGCTGCGCGGTGCCCGCTACGTGGGCATCCCGCTGCGCCGGTCGATCTCCACCCTCGACCGGGCCGCCGTACGCCCCGAGGGGCGCGCCGCCTTCGGCCTGGACCCCAACCTGCCCACGCTGCTGGTCTCCGGCGGCTCGCAGGGCGCCCGCCGCCTCAACGAGGTGATCCAGCAGGTCGCTCCGACCCTCCAGCGCTCCGGGATCCAGATCCTGCACGCCGTGGGGCCGAAGAACGAACTGCCGCGTGTCGACAACATGCCCGGGATGCCGCCGTATGTGCCGGTACCGTACGTGGACCGGATGGATCTCGCGTACGCCGCCGCCGACATGATGCTGTGCCGGGCGGGCGCGATGACCGTCGCCGAACTGTCCGCCGTCGGGCTCCCCGCCGCCTACGTCCCGTTGCCGATCGGCAACGGCGAACAGCGGCTCAACGCCCAGCCGGTGGTCAAGGCCGGCGGCGGCCTGCTCGTCGACGACGCGGAGCTGACGCCCGAGTGGGTGCTCGGCCAGGTCCTCCCGGTGCTGTCCGATCCGCACCGCCTGTACGAGATGTCCCGCGCGGCCGGGGAGTTCGGCCGCCGGGACGCCGACGAGCTGCTGGTCGGCATGGTGTACGAGGCGATCGCGGCCCACAGGAACCGCTGAGGCGGGACCGCACTGACGCAGGAGGCACAGGAGTGGCCGGAGCGACGACCGCACAGCGCGGCACCCCCGGTTCCGGCGGGTCGCCCCGCAAGGGTTTCGGCGCGCCCGGGCGCACCAGGCCTCCGAAGCCTCCCGAGTCGACCGGGAAGCCCGGTTCGCGGGGCTCCGGCGGACGTGTCCGCCGGGGCCCCGCGCTGGCCCTCCTCGTGGCCGCGGCGCTCCTCGCCGGGGGCGCCGCCTGGGTGCTCTACGGCTCCTCCTGGCTCCGGATCGAGAAGGTCACCGCGGCCGGGGTGGAGGTGCTCACCCCCGAGCAGGTGCTGGCGGCGGCGGCCGTGCCGGTCGGTGCGCCCCTGGTGGGCGTGGACACCGACGAGATCGAAAACCGCGTCAGGAGGCGGCTGCCCCGTATCGATTCGGTCGATGTCGTACGGGCCTGGCCGCACGGAATCGGGCTGAAAGTGACGGAACGCAAACCGGTCCTGCTCATCAGAAAGGGCGCTGACTTCGTTGAAGTGGACGCTTCGGGTGTGCGATTCGACACGGTTCCGAAAGCGCCCGCGGGCGTTCCGGTCCTCGAATTGAACGCGGGAGGCTCCCCGAGCGCACGCCGGTTCGACGAGGAACGGCTGCTGCACGAGGCCGTACTCGTCGCCGGAGCGCTGCCGGGGCCGGTCTCCAAGGAGACCTTGCAGGTCAAGGTGGGTTCCTACGATTCGGTCGTGCTGGAGCTGTCCCGCGGGCGGACCGTGACCTGGGGGAGCGGCGAGCAGAGTGACGCGAAGGGGCGTGCGCTGACCGCTTTGCTGAAAGCGGCGCCCAAGGCCGATCACTTCGACGTGAGCGTCCCCACCGCCCCTGCGGTGTCCGGGAGTTGACGTCGGGTCGAACAGCGGCGCACCCTGGTTGGCCAGCGATACGGGTGATCACATAGGGTGAAAAGAAAAACGGGAGGTTCGGCGTGTTCGTTGAACACGCGCTACTTGTCGACTTAGTGTCCTGTTCGGAAGAGTCCAGGGAACAGACACACCCCTCACCCTAAACTTCAGGTTGAGGGTTCGGGTCGGCGCGGTACGGACCGTCCCAATTTCGGCATCAGTCGTCGCAACGCAGGCCCGCGAGGCGGCGACACGTAACTCGAGGCGAGAGGCCTTCGACGTGGCAGCACCGCAGAACTACCTCGCAGTCATCAAGGTCATCGGTGTCGGCGGCGGTGGTGTCAATGCCATCAACCGAATGATCGAGGTCGGTCTCAAGGGCGTCGAGTTCATCGCGATCAACACGGACGCCCAGGCGCTGTTGATGAGCGACGCCGACGTCAAGCTCGACGTCGGCCGTGAACTCACCCGGGGCCTCGGCGCCGGCGCCAATCCGGCCGTCGGTCGCAAGGCGGCAGAGGACCACCGCGAGGAGATCGAGGAGGTCCTCAAGGGGGCCGACATGGTCTTCGTCACCGCCGGTGAGGGCGGCGGCACCGGCACCGGCGGCGCACCCGTCGTCGCCAACATCGCCCGCTCGCTGGGCGCCCTGACGATCGGTGTGGTCACCCGGCCGTTCACCTTCGAGGGCCGGCGACGCGCGAACCAGGCGGAGGACGGCATCGCCGAGCTCCGCGAAGAGGTCGACACCCTCATCGTCATCCCCAACGACCGCCTGCTGTCCATCTCGGACCGCCAGGTCAGCGTGCTCGACGCCTTCAAGTCGGCCGACCAGGTCCTGCTCTCGGGCGTCCAGGGCATCACCGACCTCATCACCACCCCGGGTCTGATCAACCTCGACTTCGCGGACGTCAAGTCCGTGATGTCCGAGGCGGGCTCGGCCCTGATGGGCATCGGCTCGGCCCGCGGCGACGACCGCGCGGTGGCCGCCGCCGAGATGGCGATCTCCTCGCCGCTGCTGGAGGCGTCCATCGACGGCGCCCGGGGCGTCCTGCTCTCCATCTCCGGCGGCTCGGACCTCGGTCTCTTCGAGATCAACGAGGCCGCGCAGCTGGTGAGCGAGGCCGCGCACCCCGAGGCGAACATCATCTTCGGAGCCGTCATCGACGACGCGCTCGGCGACGAGGTGCGGGTCACCGTGATCGCGGCCGGCTTCGACGGCGGACAGCCCCCGGCCCGCCGGGACAACGTCATCGGCGCCGCGTCCGCGAAGCGCGAGGAGCCGGCCCCCGCGCCGGTCCGCGCGCCCGAGCCGGTGCGTCCGGCCTTCGGCGGACTCGGCTCGGTCACCCCGCGCGAGGAGCCCCCGGCCCCGGCCGAGGCCCAGGTCTCCGCGCCGCCGCAGGTCCCCACGGCCCGGCCGTACCAGGACAGCCCGGCCGAGGAACTGGATGTCCCGGACTTCTTGAAGTGACACCCGAGCAGCACCACGTGGGCGGCGCCCACTTCGCCTTCACCGACAGGTGGGGCGGAGTGAGCGCCGTTCCGTACGAAGAGCTCAACCTCGGCGGCGCGGTCGGAGACGACCCGGCCGCCGTTCTCGCGAACCGGGCCCTGGCGGCCCGGTCCCTGGGGCTGGAGCCGGACCGGGTGGTCTGGATGAACCAGGTCCACGGCCGGGACGTGGCGGTGGTCGACGGACCCTGGGGGGCCGGAGCCGAGGTCCCGCCCGTGGACGCGGTGGTGACCGCCCGTCGGGGACTGGCCCTCGCCGTGCTCACCGCCGACTGCACGCCGGTCCTGCTGGCCGACCCCGTCGCCGGGGTCGTGGGCGCCGCCCATGCGGGGCGGCCCGGCCTGGTCGCCGGGGTGGTGCCCGCCGCGGTCGAGGCGATGGTCTCCCTCGGGGCCGACCCGGGCCGGATCACCGCCCGTACCGGGCCCGCCGTCTGCGGGCGCTGCTACGAGGTCCCCGCCGCGATGCGGGACGCGGTCGCCGAAGCGGTGCCGGCCGCCCGGGCCGAGACGAGCTGGGGGACGCCGGCCGTCGACGTGGTCGCCGGAGTGCACGCCCAGCTCGCGGGGGCGGGGGTGGTGCAGAGCGGCCGATCCCCGGTCTGCACACTGGAGTCACGGGACCACTTCTCGTACCGCCGCGACCGGGTGACCGGGCGGCTTGCCGGATATGTCTGGTTGGATCGATAAATGACGGACCGTAAGTCGGAACTCGCCGAGAGCCTGGCGCGGGTGGAGGATCGCATCGGATCCGCCTGTGCCGCGGCGGGGCGCGAGCGGGGGGAGGTGACCCTGATCGTGGTCACCAAGACGTACCCCGCGAGCGACGTACGACTGCTGGCGGACCTCGGGGTCCGTCACGTGGCGGAGAATCGCGACCAGGACGCCGCCCCCAAGGCGGCGGCCTGTGCGGACCTGCCGCTCAGCTGGCACTTCGTCGGCCAGTTGCAGACCAACAAAGTCCGTTCCGTGGCGGGATACGCGCATCTGGTGCAGTCGGTCGACCGGCCGAAGCTCGTGACCGCGCTCTCGGCGGCGGCCTCGAACACCGGACGGGAACTCGGCTGCCTCGTGCAGATCGCCCTCGACGCCGAGTCGGGCGGGCGGGGGGCGCGCGGCGGCGCGGCGCCCGAGCAGCTCCCGGAGTTGGCGGACCTCGTCGCCCGCTCGCCCGGACTGCGGATCGACGGACTGATGACCGTCGCCCCGCTGACCGGTCCTTACGCGGGACGCGAACAGGCGGCCTTCGAGCGGCTGGTGGAATTGTCATCCCGGCTGCGCGCCGACCATCCGACTGCCACGATGGTCTCGGCCGGGATGAGCGCAGACCTGGAACAGGCCGTGGCGGCCGGTGCGACACATGTACGCGTCGGCACTGCGGTACTCGGCGCGAGACCCCGGCTCGGGTAACGTCGCGAAGAAAGTCGGACCACAGCAGAAAATATGGTCATTCCCGCTGATGGCGGGCAGACCACGTGGATCGCGGGCAGTTGGTGACATTCGTGACACGGCGGCACCTGCGACAGGGCGATCCACCACAGAGCGGAGGACTCAGAGAATGGCCGGCGCGATGCGCAAGATGGCGGTCTACCTCGGCCTCGTGGAGGACGACCGGTACGACAACCCGGGGTACGACCCCGACGACGAGTTCGAGCCCGAGCCGGAACCGGAGCGAGCCCGAGACCGGGACCGCCGACAGCAGCCGGTTCACCAACCGCCCGTAACGGACGAACCAGTACGAGTCGTACAGCCCCCGGCGCAGCGGGAGCCCATCCCAATTCCGGTGGAAAACGGACGTCCTGCGCGAATCGCCCCCGTGGCATCCATCACACCTGACCGATCGAACCTGGAGAAGAACGCCCCCGTGATCATGCCCAAGGTCGTCTCCGAGCGGGAGCCGTACCGCATCACGACGCTGCACCCCCGGACCTACAACGAGGCCCGTACCATCGGGGAACACTTCCGTGAGGGCACTCCGGTGATCATGAATCTCACGGAGATGGACGACACGGACGCGAAGCGTCTCGTGGACTTCGCCGCCGGTCTCGTCTTCGGCCTGCACGGCAGCATTGAACGCGTGACACAGAAGGTGTTCCTGCTGTCGCCTGCTAACGTCGATGTCACGGCGGAGGACAAGGCCCGCATCGCGGAGGGCGGGTTCTTCAACCAAAGCTAGACCGATCCGTCAGATACGGGACCGGGAACAGAGCGGGAGCAGGGGAGAGGGAAGCGCGGGATGGGTGTCGCACTACAGGTCGTCTACATCGCGCTGATGTGCTTCCTCATCGTGCTGATCTTCCGACTGGTCATGGACTACGTGTTCCAGTTCGCACGTTCATGGACACCCGGCAAGGCGATGGTGGTCGTTTTGGAGGCCACCTACACTGTCACCGATCCACCGCTCAAGCTTCTTCGGCGTTTCATCCCGCCGTTGCGTCTCGGGGGCGTGGCACTCGACCTGTCCTTCTTCGTTCTGATGATCATCGTTTACATCCTCATCAGTTTCGTGAGCACCGCTGCGAGAAGCGTGTGAACGATGTGCTCCCCCGCAGGCGCGGGGACAGTCCCGATACGGTCTTGCCGACTGCCGACGACTACGTAGAGGTGAAGAAGACATGCCGCTGACCCCCGAGGACGTGCGGAACAAGCAGTTCACGACCGTCCGCCTCCGAGAAGGCTATGACGAGGACGAGGTCGATGCCTTCCTCGACGAGGTCGAGTCCGAGCTGACGCGCCTGCTGCGCGAGAACGAGGACCTGCGCGCCAAGCTGGCCGCCGCCACGCGTGCCGCCGCGCAGAACCAGCAGCAGCAAGGGATGCGCAAGCCCGAACCCCAGGACCAGCGAGGCCCCGGCGCCCCCGTGCCCGCTGCCATATCCGGCCCGCCGCAGCAGCAGCAGCAGCAGATGGGCCCGCCGCAGCTGCAGGGCGGACAGCCGCAGCTCCCGGCCGGCCCCGGCGGAAACGGACCGCAGGGTCCGGGCCCGATGGGCGGCCCCATGCAGCAGCACCCCATGGGCGGCCCGCAGGGCATGGGCCAGCAGCAGATGCAGCAGCAGCAGTCGATGGGCGGCCAGAACCCGCTCGGCCAGCCCATGGGGCAGCAGATGCAGCCGATGGGCCAGCAGATGCAGCCCATGGGGCAGCAGATGCAGCCCATGGGGCAGCAGATGCACCAGCAGCAGCCCCCGCAGCAGAACCCCGGCGGCGACAGCGCTGCCCGTGTCCTGTCGCTGGCGCAGCAGACGGCGGACCAGGCGATCGCGGAGGCCCGTTCCGAGGCCAACAAGATCGTCGGCGAAGCCCGTTCGCGCGCCGAGGGCTTGGAGCGGGACGCCCGTGCCAAGGCCGACGCCCTGGAGCGGGACGCGCAGGAGAAGCACCGCGTCGCGATGGGCTCCCTCGAGTCCGCCCGCGCCACGCTGGAGCGCAAGGTCGAGGACCTGCGGGGCTTCGAACGCGAGTACCGTACGCGGCTGAAGTCCTACCTGGAGTCGCAGCTGCGCCAGCTGGAGACCCAGGCCGACGACTCCCTCGCCCCTCCGCGCAACCCGGGCGCTCCGTCGCTGCCGCCGTCGCCGTCGATGGCCCCGGCCGGTGCGATGGGCCACTCCATGGGAGGCCCGTCGATGGGCGGTCCGTCCCCCATGGGCGGTCCCTCCCCGATGGGTGCCCCGTCCTACGGTGGCAACCAGCAGCAGATGTCCCCGGCGATGACCCAGCCGATGGCTCCGGTCCGGCCGGCTGCTCCGCAGCCGATGCAGGCGCCGTCGCCGATGCGGGGCTTCCTGATCGACGAGGACGACAACTAGGCGCCGCGCCGCCTGTCGGCAGTCGCTTCACGGGCCGGGCCCGGTTCCCCTTCGGGGGCACCGGGCCCGGCCCGTTTCGCATGTGCCGGTGCGCTGCCGCTGGCGCTGCCGGTGTGGGGGCCGTGGTCGTCGGGTGGGTGCGGGTCACCGCCCTGGGGGCTCCGCCCTGGGGGCTCCGCCCCAGACCCCGCGCCTCACACGCCGGCGGGGCTGGAAGTGGTGCGGCTCGGTACGCAGCGGCTGGGGCGGGTGGCAGGGGAAACCGGGGGAACGCGAGCGGCCCCCCCCCCCCCCCGGGGGGGGGGGGCC
>NZ_JBHXSC010000043.1:0-64002 GCF_042716505.1 Streptomyces sp. NPDC058674 | reverse complement strand
AGACTTCCTCCACACCTACAACCACCACCGCTGCCACACCGCACTCGACGGCAAGCCACCCATCAGCCGTGTGAACAACGCTGCGGGTCAATACAGCTAGGCCCTGTCGTGCCCCGCCGGTCACTGCCCGGCGGGGCAGGACCGCGTCCCGGACGGCAGCCGGCCGTCGAGCAGGAAGCGGTCCGCGTACTCCCGCACGCAGGCCGAGTTGACGTACCCGAGGTGCCCGTCGCCCTTGTGGTCCAGGACCACCGCCGAGCCGATCCGCCGCGCCGTCTCCTCCGTCCACTCGTACGGGGTCGCCGGGTCGCCGCGGGTGCCGACGAGCAGCATGCGCGGGACACCGGCGGGGCGGTCGATCCTGCGGATGAAGTCGGTGCCGGCGGGGCGGCCGTAGCAGGACAGCACGGTCGACAGCTGGCGCGGCCCGAAGACCTTCGACGCCTCCTCGAAGGCGGGCCGCAGCGCGAGGAGTTCGCGCTCGATGTCCGCCGGAGCGGCCTTGTCGTTCGAACGGTCCGGGTCGTCGGCGCAGTTCACGGCCGTGAGCGCCGCCTCGGCGTTGTCGGCGGGGACCGAGCCGGGGCCCTGCTGCTCCTCCTGCCGGTCGCCTTCGGAGGGGGCTGTCGGGCCGCCGAGCCGGAGCAGTCCCACGGGGTCGTGGTCCTCCTCGGCCATGCGCAGCGCGTCGGCGAGCGCCGGCCAGGTGCTGCGCGAGTACAGGGCGCCGCCGATGGAGGCGGCCACGTCCCGACCGCTGACGTACGAGCCGTCGCCGCCGACCAGCGGGCGCCGGTCGAGCCGCGCCACCAGGTCGTCGACCCTCTCCCTGGCGCTGCGGGTGTTGGTCCCGTAGACGCAGCCGCGCCGGTGGGCGCACCAGGTCAGGAAGTGCTCCAGGGCCCGCTGCTGGCCGCGCGCCGATGCCAGGGCCTGCTCGGCGAGCGGTTCGCTCAGGGTGTCCACGCCGTCGAGGACCATGCGGCCGGTGCTCTTCGGGAACTGCGCCGCGTACACGGCGCCCAGCCGGGTGCCGTAGGAGAAGCCGAGGTAGTGCAGCTTCCGGTCGCCCAGCGCCCGGCGCATCACGTCCATGTCGCGGGCGACGTTGACGGTGCCGACGTACGGCAGCACGGGGCCGGAGGCCAGCTCGCAGCGCCGGGCCACCGCGCGGAGCGCGGCCAGCTGGGCGGCGGCGTCGCCCGCGTCGCCGCCGGTCTCCTGGGAGCCGCCGCAGGAGACGGGGGCGCTGCGGCCGACCCCGCGGGGGTCGAAGGCGACGAGGTCGTAGCGCTCGCCGAGGTCCGCGAACAGCCCGGGGTCCTCGGCCAGGCCGGCCACGCCCCGGCCGCCGGGCCCGCCGAAGTTCAGCACCAGCGAGCCGAGGCGTTTCGCCCGGCCGGTGGCCGGGAGGCGGGCCAGGGCCACCCGGATCGTGCCCTTGCCCGGGTCCGCGTAGTCCAGCGGCACCTCGACGGTCCCGCAGCGCATACCGGCGGGTATCCGCCGTTCGGGGCACGCTCCCCAGCGCACGCGCTGCCCGTGGAAGCGGGCGAGCGGATCGCCCCGGGAGGCGCTCGCGCGGGGGGCGGGCTCCGGCGTCCCGCTGGGGGCGGGCGCCGGGGCGGAGCCCAGGGCGGCGAGGATCAGCGCACAGGCTGCGGCGACGGTACGGGAGCGGGATCGGGGCACTGCACCCTCCTCGGGCGGCCCCCCGGACCGGACCAGCCCACCCTATGCGCGCCCCGCCGCCCCCGCCCGGTACGCCGACCCGCCCGCACGCCCGCCCGCCGCGACCGCCCGCCCGAAGGGCGCCCGCCTGGGCCGCCCCGAGTGCCCGCCGGGCGGCCCGAAGCGCTGCCGGGGCCGCCCCCGCCCGGCTCAGTGCTCGCGCGGGCCCCGGTAGAGCGCGTCGATCTGCCCGGCGTAGTCGCGCGCGATCACGCCCCGCTTGAGCTTCAGGGACGGGGTGAGGTGGCCGCGCTCCTCCGTGAAGTCGACCGGCAGGACGGTGAACCGGCGGATCGACTCGGCCCGCGAGACCAGGGCGTTCGCCTCGTCGACGGCCCGCTGGAGCTCGGCGCGCAGTTCCTCGTCCCGCACCAGCTCGCGGATCGGCACGTCCTGCTTCTTGTGCATCTGCCGCCAGTGCGCCAGCCCGTCCGGCTCCAGGGTGATCAGCGCGGTGACGTACGGCCGGTTGTCGCCGACCACCATGCACTGCCCGACCAGGGGGTGGGCCCGGAGCCAGTCCTCCAGCGGCGCCGGGGCGACGTTCTTGCCGCCGGAGGTGATGATCAGGTCCTTCTTGCGGCCGGTGATGGTGAGGTAGCCGTCGGCGTCGAGCTCCCCGATGTCGCCGGTGGGCAGCCAGCTGCCGGGCGGCACGGCGTACGCGGTGTTCCAGTACCCGGCGAAGACGTGCCGGCCGCCGAGGAGCACCTCCCCGTCGTCCGCGATCCGCACGGCCGTGCCCGGCAGCGGCCAGCCGACCGTGCCCAGGCGGGGCCGCAGGGGCGGGGTCACGGTGCTGGCGCCGGTCGTCTCCGTCAGCCCGTACCCCTCGAAGACCTCGATGCCGGCGCCGGTGTAGAAGGCGGCGAGGCGGCGCCCCAGGGGGGACCCGCCGCTCAGGATGTACTTCACGCGGCCGCCGAGCGCCGCCCGGATGCGCCGGTAGACGAGCGGGTCGTACAGGGCGCGCGCGGCCCGCAGTCCGAGGCCGGGGGCCTTGCCCTCGACGAGCTCGCCGAAGCTCTGGGCGATGCGGGAGGCCCGGTCGAAGGAGGCGGCCCGGCCCATCCTCTCGGCGGTGGCCCGGGCGGTGTTGTAGACCTTCTCCAACACGTACGGGATGGCGAGGAGGAACGTCGGGCGGAAGCCGGCGAGATCGGCCAGGAGGTCTTCGGTACGGATGCTGGGCGCGTGCCCGAGCTTGACGCGGGCCCGCATGCAGCCGACGGCGACCATCCGCCCGAAGACGTGGCTGAGGGGCAGGAAGAGGAGGGTGGAGGCGGGGTCGTCGCTGACCGACTTGAAGACGGGGTGCAGCAGCTCCACCGAGTTGTCGGCCTCGGCGAAGAAGTTGGCGTGGGTGATCACGCAGCCCTTGGGCCGGCCGGTGGTGCCGGAGGTGTAGATGAGGGTGGCGATCGCGTCCGGCGTACGGGCGGCCCGCCGTGCGTGCACCACCGCGTCGGGCAGGTGCTCGCCCGCCTTGGCCAGCCGGGCGAGGGCTCCCGTGTCGAACTCCCACAGGTGCGCCAGCCCGGGCAGGTTGGCGCGCTCGGCGCTGATGATGCGGGCCTGGGCGGTGTCCTCGACGGCGCAGGCGACCGCGCCGGAGTCCTGGATGATCCAGCGGGCCTGGACGGCGGACGAGGTCGGGTAGATGGGGACGGTGACCAGCCCCGCGGCCCATCCGGCGAAGTCGAGGAGGGTCCACTCGTAGGTCGTACGGGCCATGATCGCCAGCCGGTCGCCCTCGCGGAGCCCCTCGGCGATCAGGCCCTTGGCGACGGCGAGCACCTCGGCGGCGAACCGGGCGGCGCTGACGTCGTGCCAGGCGCCGTCCCGGTCCTTGCGGGCGAGCACGGCCTCGCCGGGGGCCTCGCGGGCGTTCTCGAAGGGGATGTCCCCCAGGGAGCCGCGGTCGGGGACGGCGGCCAGTGCGGGGACCCGTACCTCGCGCACCCGCCCGTCGATGACGGTCTTGACGGGCTCCACCAGCTGGGGCTCGGCTTCCACGGCGCGCTCTCCTGGGGTCCGAAGGGAGTTACCGCCGGTAATCTACGCACCGGTAACCACCGCTGAACAGCCCTCGGGGCCTTTCTTCACGACCGGAACACCCGGGCCTCACCCCGGCCCCACCGGGACCGCACGGAGTCCACACGGGGTGCGGACGGGGTCCATACAGGGTGCACCCGGGCCGCGCCCGGAGCTCGCACCGCCCGGCGCCGCGCGCTCCGCCCGTCCGGCCGTGAAGGGCCGCCGCCCTCACCCCGCGGACTCCCCGGGGCCGGGTGGGCAGTCCCGGCAGCGGCCCGGCACGGGGGCGCGGAAGGCCCGCTCGCAGCCGTCGCAGTTCTGCCAGGGGTCCGGCCGCCTGACCGGTGGGGCGGCCGCGGGCGGCGGCAGGTGGGGCGGGAGCTGCTCTCGGAGCCGATAGGCGATGAGCCCGGCCGGGTGGCGCAGGTCGGCGGGCAGGTCCGCGGCCAGGACCTGCCGCAGGGCCTCCGGCTCGGCCCCGCGCCCCAGCCAGGCCGACACCACGGCCGCGAGCCGTGCCACGTCCCGCTCGGGCAGCAGCAGCCGGGGGTCGTGCTCGCGCAGCCGGACGAGGAGGTCGACGGCGTCCTGCCGGACCCGCACGCCGGGGGCCGCCTCCGGGGCCGAGGAACCAGGGCCGGGCCCGGGCCCGGGCGAAGCCGCGGGCCCGGCCGCGAGCGCGGGTCCCGCCGAAGGCGCGGGGGAAGGGGCGGGCCAGGGCCCGAGCCGGGGCCCGGGCCCGGGGGCTGGCCCCGGCTCCGGCTCGACCTCGGGCGCGGCCCATGCGGAAGGCGGAAGCGCCGCCGAGGTCAAGGGCCCTGGGGCCGGTCCCGGCTCGGACGCGGGCCCGGGCTCCGGCTCCGGTTCGGCCTCGGGCGCGGCCCACGCCGAAGGCGGAAGCGCCGCCGAGGTCGAGGGCCCGGGGGCCGGTCCCGGCTCGGACGCGGGCCCGGACTCCGACTCCGGTTCGGCCTCGGGCGCGGCCCACGCCGAAGGCGTAAGCGCCGCCGAGGTCGAGGGCCCGGGGCCGGGCCCGGACGCGGGGCCGGGCCCCGGCGCGGGCCCGGGAGCAGGTCCCCGCCCGGGCCCGGAGACGGGCGAAGCCGCGGGCCCGGCCGAGGCCGGGGAGCCGGGCTCCGGGGTCGGGTTCGCGTTTCGCCGGAGCGGTGGCCGCGGGCCGGGCATTGGCGGGCCGACCGGCCCGGCCACCGGCACCGGCGGCCCCTCCGGCCCGGCCGCGGGGGCGGTGCGGGGGTGGTTGTAGGACACCGTACGGGTGACGACCTGCCCGGTGGCGAGCCGTACGCGGCTGCGTTCCAGGTACCCGTGCTCCTCCAACTCCCGCAGCGCGGAGGAGATCCGCACCTCGCCCTCCGGGAAGCGGTCCGTGAGCCGCTTGATGCCGACCCTCGCGCCGGTCGGGAGCGACTGGATGTGCAGGGCGAGGCCCATCGCGACCAGTGACAGCGCACGGTGCTGGGCCAGGTGGTTGCCGACCACCGTGTAGTGGTCGGCGTGCCGCACCTTGACGTGGACGACACCGGATCGGGCGGTCCCGGCGCGATCCCGGGACGAGGCGCGCGCAGGCGCGCTAAGGTGCTGAAGAGCCATGGGGAAGGGGATTGCTTCCTGCTTGGTCAGGCCCTCGTCCGGGATGCCAGTCCCGCCGGGGGCCGTCTCATGTCCGACGTTGCGGGGTGAGCATATGCCCGGCAACCATCCACAAATCCAGCCGAGTTGGCACCGTTCACCCGTGTGAGTTACGGGGAGTCGACGGGGCGGGGTGGGGTGGGTGGGTGGGTTGGATTGCACTCCGTGGTGTCAAGGGGTGGCGTCCGGACCCACCGGGTCCCGGCCCCCCGCGACCCGGTTCCGCGGGGCTCCGCGACCCTCCGGGACGGCCCCTCCCCGAAGGTCCGCCCCGTCCGGGTCGCGGAAACCCGGGACCCGGTGCACCGCGAACCCGACCCCCGGCCCCCGGCCCGACGCACGTCGCAGCCCCCGCCCGGACGGGGGCGGGGGCTGCGACGAGTACGGGCTCGGGGCGACGGGGCGGCGGTCAGACCGCGGCCGGGACCTTCTCCGCCGGGACCTCGGCGGGGGCCTCGGCCGGAGCCGGGGCCGGCTCGTCCAGCGGGGAGGACGAGGCGGTGGCGTAGGCCTCCTTGTCCAGAATCCCCTCCCGGGCCGAGACGATGACCGGGACCAGCGCCTGGCCGGCCACGTTGGTGGCGGTGCGCATCATGTCGAGGATCGGGTCGATGGCCATCAGCAGGCCGACGCCCGCCAGCGGCAGGCCCAGGGTGGAGAGCGTCAGGGTCAGCATGACCGTGGCGCCCGTCAGGCCGGCCGTGGCGGCCGAGCCGATGACGGAGACGAAGACGATGAGCAGGTACTCCTTGATGCCCAGCTGCACGTCGAAGATCTGCGCGATGAAGATCGCGGCGAGCGCCGGGTAGATCGCGGCGCAGCCGTCCATCTTGGTGGTGGCGCCGAACGGGACGGCGAAGGAGGCGTACTCCTTCGGGACGCCGAGGCGCTCGGTGACCTTCTGGGTGACCGGCATGGTGCCGACCGAGGAGCGGGAGACGAAGGCCAGCTGGATGGCCGGCCAGGCGCCCTTGAAGAACTGGAGCGGGCTGACCTTGGCGACGGTGGCCAGGAGCAGCGGGTAGACGCCGAACATCACGAGTGCGCAGCCGATGTAGACGTCGGCGGTGAAGGTGGCGTACTTGCCGATCAGCTCCCAGCCGTACGTGGCGATGGCGGTGCCGATGAGGCCGATGGTGCCGATCGGGGCCAGGCGGATGACCCACCACAGGGCCTTCTGGAGCAGCTCCAGGACGGACTCGGCGAGGTCCAGGACCGGCTTGGCCTTGGCGCCGAGCTGGAGGGCGGCGATGCCGGCGACGACGGCGAGGAAGACGATCTGGAGGACCTTGAGCTCGGTGAACGGCGTGACGATGTCCGTCGGCACGATCCCGGTCAGGAAGTCGATCCAGGAGCCGGTGCGCTTGGGCTCCTTGCCGTCGGCGGCGGTGAGGCCGGTGCCCGAGCCCGGGTCGGTCAGCAGGCCGATCGCAATGCCGATGCCGACCGCGATCAGCGAAGTGATCATGAACCAGAGCAGCGTGCGGGAGGCGAGCCGTGCGGCGTTGTTCACCTTCCGCAGGTTGGTTATCGACACCAGGATGGCGAAGAAGACGAGCGGGGCGATGGCCAGCTTCAGCAGCTGGATGAAGATGTCGCCGGTCTTCTCCAGCGTGGTGCCGAGCCAGCCGATGTCCTGGCTGCGCGCCAGCCAGCCGAAGAGCACGCCGAGGGCGAGACCGGCGATGATCTGCGCCCAGAACGGGAACGTGAAGGAGGCCTTGGCGGGAGCCTGGGCCTGGGGGGTCGCGGACACGGACACTCTCCGGGGGGACGCACAACGAACTTGCGGGATGGGGTTCGGCGGTGGCGGCAGCCGGAAGGGGCCGGCCGGGACCGCTGCTGCCGCGATGCGGCGGGACGCGGAAGGGACGTCAGCGACAGCGGCAACAGGCCGCGGACACGCGGCGGCAGAGGTCGACGTGCAGGCGCGCCACGAGCGTGACGCTCGTGGTCATCGGGTGCGCAGCTGCGGTCAACATGTTGAACACGCTAACACTTATCCTTTGAGAATCTCAAAGGGGTTCTTTGGGGCGACGGCGTACGGGGTCCCCGCACAGCGGTCCGGAACGCACGAACGCCCCGGCTGCTGCGGGCGGTTGGACCCGGCGCCGGGGCGGTTCGATGCGTGTGCGGGGGGCGGGAGCGGGACCCGACTCGGTCCGCTACGAGGCCACGCGCGTCGCGTCGTCCGCGACGTCCTCCTGGCTGCGGTTCGAGGCGAGCTTCTCCTTCGCACCCGCGACGCGTCCGGAGATCTGCTCGGACATCTCGTCGCGCTGCTTGCGCAGGAGGACGAAGGAGAGCGGGGCGGAGAAGACGAGGGCGAGCAGCACGATCCAGGCGACGTTGGCGTCGCCGATGGAGGAGGGCACCCAGCCGAGGCGGACCAGGCCCGCGACGACGACGAGGCATCCGACGAAGATGCCCAGGCGCATCGCGGTGTAGCGGATCGTTGCGCTCGGCTTGAGGGACACGGTGACCCTTCTCTCTCGTCGTCCTGCGTCGGGATGTACCCGTCCAGTGAAGCACGGCGGCCGTACGCCCGGGGCCGCCGGGGGTCCGGCGCCGACCGGGTCAGCGCAGCGGCAGCAGCATCGTGATGTCGTCGCGGTCGTCGCCCGGCGCGACCCGGATCGCGCCCGGGACGCGGCCGACCTCCTTGTAGCCGCAGGCCGCGTAGAAGTGCTCCAGGCCGTAGCCGCCGCGGCAGCCGAGGCGGATGGCGTCGATGCCCTCGATGGAGCGGGCCGCCTCCTCGGCCGCGGCCATGAGCGCGCGCCCGTACCCCTTGCCCTGGTGGCGCGGGTGGACCATCACCGTGTACGCCCAGATCCAGTGCAGCTGGAGCCGGTGCGTGTTGTGGGTGAGGAAGGCGGTGGCGGCGACCGCGCCGTCCCCGTCGCGCCCCACCAGGAGCCGGCTGCCGCCGTCGGCGACCGCGGCGAGCTGCTCGGCCAGCGCCGGGCGGATGTCGTCGGCCGTGACCGGCGGCACGAAGCCGATGGCACCGCCCGCGTTGGTGGCGTCGGCCCACAGCTCCAGGATGCCGTCACGCAGGGCGGGGTCGACGACCGGGTCCAGGGTGAACGTAAGGGTCATTGGCGGAGCCTATTCCTTACCCATCCGTACGGTCCAGAGCCCGTCCGTACGGTCCGGCACGCACGGAAGCCCCGGCCCGGAGGCCGGGGCTTCCCGGTGCGCGCCGCTCGAACGGAGGTCAGACGCGCATCGCCTGCGGGGTCTCGCGCAGGTCCGCGACCGGACCGGGGTACTCGCGGATGATCTCGTAGCGGGTGTTGCGCTCGACCGGCCGGAAGCCTGCCTCCCGGATCAGCTCCAGCAGGTCCTCGCGCCCCAGCTTGTTCGGGGTGCCGTAGTTGTCCGCGTCGTGCGTGATCTTGTACTCGACGACCGAGCCGTCCATGTCGTCCGCGCCGTGCTGGAGCGCCAGCTGGGCGGTCTGCACGCCGTGCATCACCCAGAAGACCTTGACGTGCGGCACGTTGTCGAAGAGCAGTCGCGAGACGGCGAAGGTCTTCAGCGCCTCGGCGCCGGTCGCCATCGTCGTCCGCGCCTGGAGCTTGTTGCGGACCTTGCCGTCCTTCATGTCCACGAAGTCGTGCTGGTAGCGCAGCGGGATGAAGACCTGGAAACCGCCGGTCTCGTCCTGCAGCTCGCGCAGCCGCAGCACGTGGTCCACGCGGTGGCGCGGCTCCTCGATGTGGCCGTACAGCATCGTCGAGGGGGTCTTGAGGCCCTTCGCGTGCGCGAGGCGGTGGATGCGCGACCAGTCTTCCCAGTGGGTGCGGTGGTCGACGATGTGCTGCCGGACCTCCCAGTCGAAAATCTCCGCGCCGCCTCCGGTGAGCGACTCCAGCCCGGCCTCGATCAGCTCGTCGAGGATGTCGGAGGCCGACATCCCCGAGATCGTCTCGAAGTGGTGGATCTCCGTCGCCGTGAACGCCTTGAGCGAGACGTTCGGCAGCGCCTTCTTCAGCTCGGACAGCGAGCGCGGGTAGTAGCGCCACGGCAGGTTCGGGTGCAGGCCGTTGACGATGTGCAGCTCGGTGAGGTTGTCGTTCTCCATGGCCTTCGCCAGGCGCACGGCCTCCTCGATGCGCATCGTGTACGCGTCCTTCTCGCCCGGCTTGCGCTGGAACGAGCAGTACGCGCACGAGGCGGTGCACACGTTCGTCATGTTGAGGTGGCGGTTGACGTTGAAGTGCACGACATCGCCGTTCTTGCGCGTCCGCACCTCGTGGGCGAGGCCGCCGAGCCAGGCCAGGTCGTCCGACTCGTAGAGGGCGATGCCGTCCTCACGCGTCAGCCGCTCGCCGGAGCGGACCTTCTCCTCCAGCTCGCGCTTGAGCCCAGCGTCCATGCCGGTCGCCCGCCTTCCTCTGTGTCCCGCAGTGCCTGTCCTGCTGCTGCCTGCAACCGCGACCAACCGTACTCTCAGGCTTCCTCGGGAAGTTCCCCGACCCGGTTCTCCCACTTCGTCGAGAGCACGATCGTGGTGCGGGTCCGCGAGACGCCCTTGGTGCCCGAGAGCCTGCGGATGATCTTCTCCAGGCCGTCCACGTCGCTGGCGCGCACCTTCAGCATGAAGGAGTCGTCGCCCGCGATGAACCAGCAGTCCTCGATCTCCGCCAGGTCCCGCAGTCGCCGGGCCACGTCCTCGTGGTCGGCGGCGTCGGAGAGCGAGATGCCGATCAGCGCCGTGACGCCGAGGCCGAGCTCGGCCGCGGCCACGGTCGCCCGGTAGCCGGTGATGACGCCGGCCGACTCCAGCCGGTTGATGCGGTCGGTGACGCTGGGGCCGGAGAGGCCCACGAGACGGCCCAGCTCCGCGTACGAGGCACGACCGTTCTCACGAAGTGCCTGGATGAGCTGCCTGTCCACCGTGTCCATTACGTGGAGCCTTCCATTATTCGGCGATTCTGCAAGTCTAGGTATAGAATCTAAGGCACACAGGGTCAACACCCTGTGAATCTTTCAACAGATCAATGACGATCTTCAGGAGTGGTTCACCGTGTACACGATCGAGATGGCCTACGCACACATGCGACAGCTCCAGGAGCTGGCCAACCGATCCCGTGCCCACCAGCCCGCAGCCGCCCACCGCGTGGACAAGACCCGCAAGCCGGGTCGCGCGAAGAAGGCCTAGCCACGGGGGCGGGAGCCACCGAGCTCCCCCTCCCACCGGCGGTACAGCCGGTGCGGCACCCCTGCCGCGTCCAGCACCCGCCCGGCGACGAAGTCCACCAGGTCCTGGATGTGCGTCGCCCCCGCGTAGAACGCCGGAGAGGCGGGCAGCACGACGGCGCCCGCCTCGTCCAGCGCCACCAGGTGCTTGAGCGTCTGCCCGTTCAACGGGGTCTCCCGCACCGCCACCACCAGCCGGCGCCGCTCCTTGAGCGTCACGCTCGCGACCCGCTGGAGCAGGTCCTTCGACAGCCCGAGCGCCACCCCCGCCACGCACGCCGTGGACGCGGGGACGATCAGCATCCCCTTCACGGGGTACGAGCCCGAGCTCGGCCCGGCCGCCAGGTCCCCGGCACCCCAGTACCGCACGTCGTCGAGCGGCACGTCGCCGAAGGTGTCCGGCTTGCCGTCGGCCCCCCGCGCCAGCCACTGGGCGAGGTCCTCCCGCCAGTGCGCGTCGCGGAAGGCGATCCCGGTCTCGTCGAGCAGGGTCAGGCGCGAGGCCCGGCTCACCACCAGGTCGACACCCTCCCCCGCCGCGAGCAGCCCGCGGAGCACCGCCGCCGCGTAGGGCGTCCCGGACGCTCCGGAAACCCCGACCACCCACGGGGTGCGCTTGCGCTCAGTCATACCTCCGAGACTATCCGGCCAATGCGAGCGGGCACTCGCCAAGGCTCCCGGACGTCCCGGCGGGCGCCGCGACACGGTCCGCGCCGATCCGCGGACGGCGCGGTCCGGCCGTTCAGAGCGTCAGGCCCCGGACGGCCAGGTCGAGCACGGCGCACACGAAGAGGGCGATCCCGATGAAGCCGTTCACCGTGAAGAACGCCCGGTTCAGGCGGGACAGGTCGTGCGGCTTCACGATCGTGTGCTCGTAGAGGAACGCCCCGGCGACGATCACCAGACCGGCCCAGAAGAACGCGCCCGCGCCCGTGGCGAGGGCGAACCAGACCAGCAGGGCCGTGGTCACGACGTGCGCGCCGCGGGCCCCCCACAGGGCCGCCGGGATGCCGAAGCGGGCGGGCACGGACCTGACGCCCTCCGCCCGGTCGGCGGCCACGTCCTGGCAGCCGAAGATCAGGTCGAAGCCGCCGATCCAGACCCCCACCGCGAGGCCCAGGACCACCGCGTCCCAGGACCACGTGCCGGTGACGGCCAGCCACGCCCCGATCGGCCCGATCGCCTGGGCCAGGCCCAGGATGGCGTGCGGGAAGTTCGTGAACCGCTTGCCGTACGGGTACACCACCATCGGGACCACCGCGACGGGCGCCAGCACCAGGCAGAGCGGGTTCAGCAGCGCCGCCGAGCCGAGGAAGACGGCCAGCGCGATCGCCGCCCCGGTCCACGCGGACCGCACGGACACCGCGCCGGTGACCAGCTCGCGGCCGGCGGTGCGGGGGTTCCGGGCGTCGATCTCGCGGTCGATGATCCGGTTGGCGGCCATCGCGAAGGTCCGCAGTCCGACCATGCAGACGGTGACGAGGAGCAGGGTGCCCCAGTGCACGGTCCGGTCGAGCCGGAACATGGCGGTCAGGGCCGCGATGTAGGCGAAGGGCAGCGCGAAGACCGAGTGCTCGATCATCACGAGCCGCAGGAAGGCCCTGATCCTGCCGGGCGCCGCCGGCGCCGGCCCCGGTCCGACCAGTTCGTCCGCGGTGGTCATCACGTCAGGCTCCTGCGGAACTGTTCGAGTTCGGCGCGCAGGTCCGTGGCCGCGGTCGGGCCGATCTCCACGTCCAGGGGGGTCGTGCCCTCGGAGGCCGGCGGGGTGACCCGGGCCAGGAAGGCGAAACCCTCGCCCGCCGGGCGGGCGTCGAGGCGCAGCAGGGTGTGCCCGGCCACCGTGAGCTCGGCCGTGAACTCCGCCTCCGGGTCGGCGCTCGCCGCCAGCAGGCGCTCCGCGAAGGCGGCCACCTCGGAGTCGGCGAGCTCGGGCAGGGCGATCTCCCGGCCCTCCCCGTCCGTACGGTCGGCGATCAGCTGCCACAGGTCGGCGGGACCGGCGAACTCCTCGGGCGTCACGCCCGCGCGTTCGGCCGCCGCCCGGACCTCCGGCTGCGCCGGATCGATCTCGGGGCGCACCAGGGCGACGCACGGGGTGTCGCTTCCGATGAAGAGGGCGGGTCCGCCCACGGCGATGGGGCTCACAGTCCGTACTCCTTCCAGCGGCTGTCCACCAGGGCCGCGGTGGCCGGGTCGGACTCCACCATGTCGGGCCAGCCGCCGTCGCGGGTGTAGCCCTCCTCCGGCAGCTTCCTCGTGGCGTCGATGCCCGCCTTGCCTCCCCAGAACTGCTGGTAGGAGGCGTGGTCCAGGTGGTCCACCGGCCCCTCGACGACCGTCAGGTCGCGGGAGTAGTCCGTGTTGCCGAGCGCCCGCCAGGACACCTCGTGCAGGTCGTGGACGTCGCAGTCCTTGTCCACCACGACGATCAGCTTGGTCAGCGACATCATGTGGGCGCCCCAGACGGCGTGCATGACCTTCTGCGCGTGCTTCGGGTACTTCTTGTCGATCGAGACGATCGCGCAGTTGTGGAAGCCACCCGACTCCGGCAGGTGGTAGTCCACGATGTCCGGCACGATGATCTTCAGCAGCGGGAGGAAGAACCGCTCCGTCGCACGGCCCAGCGGGCCGTCCTCGGTCGGCGGACGGCCCACGACGATCGACTGGATCAGCGGCCGCTTGCGCATCGTCACGCAGTCGATCCGCAGCGCCGGGAAGGGCTCCTGCGGCGTGTAGAAGCCGGTGTGGTCGCCGAAGGGGCCCTCGGGGAGCATCTCCCCGGGCTCCAGCCAGCCCTCGATGACGACCTCGGCGTGGGCCGGGACCTGGAGCGGGACCGTCTTGCAGTCGACCATCTCGATCCGCTTGCCCGCGACGAAGCCGGCGAAGAGGTACTCGTCGATGTCGCCCGGCAGCGGCGCCGTCGAGGCGTACGTCACGGCCGGGGGGCAGCCGAAGGCGATCGCGACGGGCAGCCGCTCGCCCTTGGCCGCGGCGACCGCGTAGTGGTTGCGGCTGTCCTTGTGGATCTGCCAGTGCATGCCGATGGTGCGCTTGTCGTGGCGCTGGAGCCGGTACAGCCCCAGGTTGCGCACGCCCGTCTCCGGGTGCTTGGTGTGCGTCAGGCCGAGGTTGAAGAAGGACCCGCCGTCCTTGGGCCAGGTGAAGAGGGCCGGCAGCCGGTCCAGGTCCACGTCGTCGCCGGTGAGGACGACCTCCTGGACGGGCGCGGACTCGCCCTTCACCTTCTTCGGCGGCACGTGCACCATCGAGCCCAGCTTGCCGAAGGCCTCGCGGACGCCGATGAAGCCCTGCGGCAGCTCGGGCTTGAGCAGCCCGCCGATCTTCTCGCTGATCTCGGCGTACGACTTCAGGCCGAGGGCCTTGAGCAGCCGGCGGTCGGTCCCGAAGACGTTCATGGCCAGCGGCATCGCCGAGCCCTTGACGTTCTCGAAGAGCAGCGCGGGCCCGCCCGCCTTGTTCACTCTGTCGACGATCTCCCCGATCTCCAGATACGGGTCGACTTCGGCCTTGATGCGCTTGAGGTCGCCCTCCCGCTCCAGAGCCCGGAGCAGCGAGCGGAGATCGTCGTAAGCCATAGGGGCAAGTATCCGTCACCAACTACCCTGGAGACATCACCGGGGCCCACGCGGGCCCGCCGCCACTGCCCGGGAGTCGGTCCCACACCGTGCTGCGCCTTCTGCCCCTCCTGCTGATCCTCGCGCTGACCATCTACACCTTCATCGACTGCCTGAACACGCCGGAGGCGGAGGTCAAGCACCTCCCCAAGGTGGTCTGGGTGATCATCATCCTGCTCTTCTCCATCGTCGGACCGGTGGTGTGGCTGTTCGCGGGCAAGAAGCGGACGGCGGTCGCCGGCGGCGGCTTCGGCGGCGGCCGGGCCCGCCGGGCGCAGTGGGTGGCGCCGGACGACAACCCGGAGTTCCTCAAGTCCCTGCGCGACGAGCAGGACGAGAAGGACCGGGACGAGAAGAAGAACCGGGACCAGGACTAGCGCGAGCGGGAGACGGCTCAGCCGTCCCGGCCCTGCCCTGCCCCGCGGTGCCGGTGCCGTCGCCGGCGTCGACCAGGGCCACCACGTGGCCGGTGATCATGTCGGTGATGGTGTCGACGACCGGGACCGCGGACGGCCCCTGCGCGTCGCCCAGGACCAGCAGGCTCAGCGTGAAGCCGTCCGTCATGGCGGCCAGGTAGCGGGCCAGCACCGGCACCGGCACCGTCAGGTCGAAGCCCATGCTGCGCCGCAGCTGCTCGATCAGCTCGGCGTAGGTGTCCCCGTACAGCTCGTGCTGGCGCCGGGCCAGGTGTCCGAAGCCCGGCTGGCGCAGGGCGTACTGGGTGAGCTCGTAGGTGAGCATGTGCTCCCCGGGGTGCGCGCGCACGTGGTCCCAGTACGCCTGGAAGCCCGCCCGGATGGTCTCGCGCAGGGTGGGCCGGGGCTGGATCGCCTCCTTCACCACCGTGACGCAGTGGTCGGTGATCGCCGTGATGACGGACTCGAAGAGGGCCTGCTTGGAGTCGAAGCAGTAGTGGAAGACGCTCAGCGACACGCCCGCCTCGGCGGCGATCGACCGGGTCGTCGCCCGGGCCACCCCGTCCCGGGTCATCACGCGGATCGCCGCCTCGGTCAGCTGTCGGCGCCGTTCGGGCAGCGGCGTCCGCGCCATGCGGTCCCCTTCCGTGGGAACGGGCCGGTCCGGCCGGGGCGGTGGGGCCGCCCCGGCCGGTCCGGTGGGTGGGACGGCTCCGGTCAGCGGCTGTAGACGCCGACCTCGTACAGGGAGTAGCCCCACTGGGTGCCGCGTCCCGCGCCGTGGACGCGTACGTACCGCGCCGGCACCCCGGTGAACTGCGCGGTGTCCAGGCCGCCGTCACCGGCGGTGGTGGACCAGGCGGTCCGCCAGTTCGTACCGTCGGCGGAGAGCTCGATGCGGTACGCCCTCCCGTGGGCCCGCTCCCAGTCCAGGGTGACGCGCCCGACCAGGGTCGGGGAGCCGAGGTCGACCTGGAGCCACTGGTCGTCGCTCCAGTCGCTGGCCCAGCGGGTGCCCCTGCTGCCGTCGACGGCCCGGCCGGGTGCGTAGCTCGTGAACGGGTTCCACTCGGCGGAGCTCGCGGACACCGGGGCGCCCGCGGCGAGGTTCACGCCCGCCTTGTGCTTCTCGGATGCGCCCCAGGTGCCGAGGTAGGACTCGGCGCCCTTGAAGAGGTCGTCCACGACGCCCTGTCCGCCGGTGAGGCGGACGTCCTCGATCCAGTCCGGCACCAGGCCGTAGTGGGAGGCTCCGTCGGTGTTCAGGTCCCAGGTGCGCTGCCCGGTGGTCTGCCGGTCGATGACGGACCCGCCGTCCGTGCTGCGGAAGGGGTACCGCACCGGGTTGGGGGTGTCCGCGCCGCGGGGGCCGGGCCAGCCGCCGACGCCGTTCATGTCGGTGCCGTAGCCGTAGCCGACGCCGTACTTGTCGCGCAGCGCGTCGGTGCGCTTCGCCTCCGCGCTGAAGGCCTCGGAGCCGCTCATGTACTGGGCGGCGAAACCGCCGAGCTTGTACAGGCGCTCGGTCCAGTCGAGGTCCATCCAGCTGTGCGAGGAGATGACGCCCGGGTACGACTCGGACTCCAGGATGTCGAAGGCCCGTCCGGCGGCCTTGACGCTCATGTGGTCGACTTCCAGCATCATCTTGCGCTTCATCATGCCGCGCAGGGCGTACTCGCCGAGGTCCGTGAGCCCGCGGGTGTTGCACTGCGCGTCGGCGGCGTACGCCGGCACCGCCACGCCCGCCGGGAGCTGCTTCTGCGCGGCTGCCGCCGGGACGAGCCCGATCGGGTTGTCGTGCTGCGGGCCGGTGCACCGCTCGGTCTGCCAGAAGGTGCCGGTCGACAGGAACTGGCCGACGTTGATGGCGGTGCCGAGGGCGCCCTGGTCGAAGCGGACCCCGCACAGGGCGTTGTCGAACTTGTGGCACAGGAACATGCTGCGGACCCCGAGCGCGTGCAGCTCGTCCAGGCCGCGGTCGACGTCCTCCCTGCTGCACTGCGCGATGTCCAGGACCTGCTTGCAGCCGAAGGGCTCGGAGGTCTCGACACCGAGGACGACGGCCAGCTTGCCCTGCTCGACCACCCGGCGGGCCTGGGCGGAGTCGGTGACGATCCGGAACCAGCCCTTCCCGGCGCCGCCGTACATCGTGTCGATGTAGGCCTGCATGTCGTACGTCTTCTGCGCCTCCAGGCGGATGGCGGTCATCTCGTCGCAGCCGCGGTCCTTGAAGAAGTAGACCGAGCAGATCACGCCGTTGGTGACGAGGTCGTTGACGAGGACGCGCTGGCCGCCGCGCCAGGCCCGCTCGACCCAGGCGTAGTAGTTCTGCTGGTGGGTCAGCGAGTCGTGTGCGGGCCAGTCCTTGAAGGTCGGCCAGCCGTCCGGGTCGTGCCTGCCGTCCCCGCCGTTGGTGATGTAGTCGAAGACCGCCAGGGTGCCGTCGGGGTAGTGCTCGGGACAGTCCTTGAGGGCGTCGGCGATGCCCTGTTCGGAGAAGGGCTTGCCGCAGATCAGGCGTCCGCCGAAGCCCTCGTTGGACATGAGGTGGTCGTGGGCGTCGACGAAGCCGCGGACCCGGCCCTGGGCGTCGGTGCCCTTGAAGGGCTCGCCGGTGACGTCGATGCCGGAGTCGGGCGCGGGACGGGCGGTCGGGTTCCACCAGCCCGGGTCGGCGGAGGAGGCCGGTGCGAGGCCGAGCAGCAGGGCCCCCACGGCGAGGCACAGCGTCAGGAGGCCGATGACCCCTGGTCGGCGGCGGGCACGTCGGGTCATGGTCATCACCCAATGTCTTCGGTCGGCGGATGGCGCGCGGTCGAGGTACCGGACCGTCCGGGGACGCGGGCAACACCGGCCATGGCATTGACATGCCCCGCACAAACGGTGCATCGAGAATGGCTACCGCCGGGTACGGAGTCAAGGGTCCGGGACGGATGACCTGACGGTCCGTCGGATTCGCCATCCGTACGCGTGGATTCCCCACCCGTACGCGAAGACGCCGGTGCCCCGCCTCCGGGGAGGCGGGGCACCGGCGTCCCCGGGGTCAGACGCCCGCGTACGAGTGCTTGCCGCTGAGCAGGATGTTCACGCCGTAGTAGTTCCAGATCCAGCAGGCGAAGGCGAAGAGCGCGAGGTACGCGGCCTTGCGGCCCTTCCAGCCGGCGGTGGCGCGGGCGTGCAGGTAGCAGGCGTAGGCCACCCACGTCACGAAGGACCAGACCTCCTTGGGGTCCCAGCCCCAGTAGCGGCCCCAGGCGTCGCCGGCCCAGATCGCGCCGGCGATGATCGTGAAGGTCCACAGCGGGAAGACGGCCGCGTTGATCCGGTAGGAGAACTTGTCGAGCGAGCCCGCCGAGGGCAGCCGCTCCATCACGGACGAGGCGAACTTCCCGGGCTTCCCGCCGCCGGCCAGCTTGGCCTCGTAGGAGTCGCGGAAGAGGTAGAGGACGGCGCCGGCCGCGCCGAGGTAGAAGACCGCGCCGCAGAAGATCGCGGTGGAGACGTGGATCCACAGCCAGTACGAGTGCAGCGCCGGGACCAGCTGGTCGCTGTCGGTGTAGAGCCAGGTCACCGCGATGCCGAGGTCCAGCAGCACGGTCGTGACCAGGATCAGGCCGAGCCAGCGGACGTTCTTCTTCAGGGCCAGCAGGGCGAGGTACGCGCCGACGGCCACCGTGGAGAAGGTGATCGAGAACTCGTACATGTTGCCCCAGGGGGCCCGCTGCACCGACAGCGCGCGGGCGACCACGCCCGCCGCCTCGATGAGGAAGGCGAGCACGGTGAGCGAGACCGCGATCCGCCCGTACAGGTCGCCCTTCTCGGTGCCGCCGGCCGCGCCGGGGCCGTCGGGGACGTCACGCGTGCCCGCGGCGGAGCGGGTGACGACCTTCGGCGCGTCCAGGACGGCGGTGCCCCCCTTGCCCCGCACCCGGACGGCCGGGGCCGCGGCCGCGGCCGCCGGTGATCCGGTCAGCGCGGCGGCCGTACGGCCCACCTTGCTGCGGCTGCCGAACACCCACTCGGTGATGTGCGCGAAGAAGGCGAGGGTGTAGACCGCCATCGACGCGTAGACCAGCTTGTTGCTGATCTCGGCCAGACTCTCGTTGGCCGCGGCTGCGAGCAGCGTCATCCGCGCTCTCCTTCTGCTTCTTCTGCTTCGACGGGGTGGGGCGCCGAGGGCGCCCGCTCGTGCAGTACGGCGGCCAGCTCCGCCAGCTCCTGCGGGAGCCTGGCGGACTCGCTGCGGCCGAGGCCCGCCATCTCGACGACGGTCACGCCGTCCGGGCCGGCCACCGCGCGCACCCAGATCCGGCGGCGCTGGATGAACAGCGAACCGGCCAGGCCTCCGATGGCCGCGACCGCGCCCGCCAGGGCGAGCCCGCTGCCGGGCTGCTGGGTGACCGAGAAGGTGGCCCAGCGCTCGACGCCCTCGAAGGTGACGGTACCCGCGCCGCCCGGCAGGGTCATCGTCTCCTTGGGCAGCAGCATCTGGGCGAACGGGTCGCCGTTCTCCTTCTTGAACTGCTGCATCTTGCGGGTGTCCAGCTGGTACACGTTCTGCGGCAGGCCCGAGTCCACACCGAGGCTGCCGTGGAAGGCGTTGAGGGCCAGGACGGGGAAGTTCGCGGCGGGGAACTGCGAGAGCATCGTGCCCTGGCCCTTGCCCGCGAAGGTCGGGACGAACTGCGCGGAGAAGCCGAGCTGCTCCCTCTCGCCCTTCTGGTTCCGGTAGCCGTCGGTGACCTTGACGGCGCCGGCCGAGGTGAGGTTCGCGTCCTGGGGCAGCATCGGCACGGCGTCGCGGAAGACCACCTTGCCGGCCGGGTCGGTCACGGAGATCACGGGCGCGTAGCCGTGGCCGAGCAGGTAGACCTTGGAGCCGTCCACTTCGAGGGGCTTGTTGACCTCGATCTCGGTCTTCTCCGGCGCCCCGTGGGCGCCCCTGCTGAGGGTGACGTACGCCTTGAAGTCGCGCGGGGTGCCCTTCTGCGGGCCGGTCTCCTCGTACGTGGCGTCGAACCTGTCCAGCGTGAAGCTGAAGGGCGGGAGCTCGTCGGGGGTGAACAGGCTGCCGGACTTGAAGTCGTCGTACTGGGTGAGCGTGTTCGAGAAGCCGCTGCCGCGCAGGACGAGCTTGCCGCCCTCGGACTTGTAGAGCTTGCCCCAGGCGAACGCCACCAGCATGACGATCAGCGCCATGTGGAAGACCAGGTTGCCCGCCTCGCGGAGGTAGCCCTTCTCCGCGGCGACGTGGTCCGTGCCGGAGCGGGTGCGGAAGCGGCGCCGGCCCAGCAGGCTCCCGGCGTGCGCGAGCACCTGCTCCGCGGGCGTCTCCGTGCGCCAGGTGGTGTGCGCGGGGAGCCGGTCGAGCCGCTTGGGGGCGCCCGGGGGGCGGCCGCGCAGCTGGCCGACGAACTGCCAGGTGCGGGGCAGGATGCAGCCGATCAGCGACACGAACAGCAGGATGTAGATCGCGGAGAACCAGAACGACGTGTACACGTCGAAGAGCTGGAGCTTCTCGGCGGCCGGCACCCAGAAGTCGTGGGCCCGTTTCCACTGCTCGACCTTCATCGCGTCGACGTCGGTCTGCGGGATGAGGGAGCCGGGGATGGCGCCGAGCGACAGCAGGAAGAGCAGGATCAGCGCCACCCGCATGGAGGTCAGCTGGCGCCAGAACCAGCGGGCCCAGCCGATCACGCCGAGGCCGGCGGCCGGCCCGGTGGGGCTGTCCTCCAGCGGGGCGGTGGACAGCTGGGCCCCGGCCGCGCCGAGCGCGGGCTCGGCGGAGTCCTCGGATTGCTGCGGCGCCCCGGTGGACGCCTTGTCTGTCGTACTCATGCGTTACGTCCTCAGATCCCCACCGTGAAGCCTTGGGTCCAGCCCTGCATGTCGCTGACGATGCTGTCCCACGTTCCTGTGACGAGCAGCAGGCCGGTCAGGATGAGCATGCCGCCGCCGATCCGCATCACCCATGCATAGTGCTTCTTCACCCAGCCGAACGTACCGAGGGCCTTGCGGAAGGCGATCGCGGCGAGGATGAAGGGCAGGCCCAGGCCCAGACAGTAGGCGACGGTCAGCAGCGCGCCCCGTCCGGCGCTCGCCTCGTTCATGGAGAGCGTGGTGACGGCCGCCAGGGTCGGGCCGATGCAGGGGGTCCAGCCGACGCCGAAGAGCACGCCGAGCAGGGGGGCGCCGAGCAGGCCCGCCGTCGGCTTCCTGTGGAAGCGGAACTCCCGCATCGTCAGGCCGGGAATCGCCCCCATGAAGAAGAGCCCCAGGAGGATGACCAGGGCCCCCAGGACCCGGGAGATGAGCGCCTTGTTGTCCTGGAGGGTGGCGCCGAAGTAGCCGAACAGCGCGCCCGTGGAGACGAAGACGGCCGTGAAGCCCGCGATGAACAGGCTCGCCCCCGCCAGCATCCGCCCGCGCCGGACCTCGGCGAGGTCGGCGCCGCTGACGCCGGTCACGTAGGAGAGGTAGCCGGGGACCAGCGGGAGCACGCAGGGCGAGAAGAAGGAGACGAGCCCGGCCAGGACGGAGATGGGCAGCGCCAGCAGCAGCGCGCCGCTCAGGACGGTGGTGTTCACGCCCGTCGGCTCGGCGGCGAGGAGGACGTCAAAGACACCGGTCACCACGGGGTCACTTCTCCGCGACGAGCGGGTCGATCATGGAGCGCAGCTGTTCGGCGTTGATCGCGACGAGGGCGCGGGCGGCGATCTTCCCCTCCTTGTCGAGGACGATCGTGGAGGGGATGGCCTGCGGGTTGAGCGTGCCCTTGGGGAAGCGGAGCATCAGCTTGCCGTCGGGGTCGAAGAGGCTCGGGTAGGTGATCCCGTAGGTCTCTTCGAAGGATGTGGCGTTCTGCTTGCTGTTGTCGCGGGTGTTGATTCCGACGAAGGAGACGTCCGCGCCGGTGTCGGCGTACTCCTTCGACACCTTCGCGAAGTACTGGGCCTCGCCGCGGCACGGCGGGCACCAGGAGCCCCAGACGTTGAGGACGACGACCCTGCCCTTGAGGGTGGTGGTGTCGAGGCTCTGCCCGTCGACGGTCCCGCCGTCGAGCCTGGGGGCCTCGTCGCGCTCGCCCCGGGCGACGGTGGAGATGCCGCTCGGGCCGGTGACGTAGTTCCCGCCGGAGTTGCCGGTGGACTTGGCGCCGCCGTCCGACGAGGTGCAGGACGCCAGGACCATGACGCCCGCGGCGGTCGCCGCGGTCAGCAGGAGGGCGCGGCCGCCGGCCGGGCGGCGGCTGCGTCGACGGGCACGTGCGCGGACAAGGCTCATGTGAAAAGTTTCGCATGAGCGATATGTCGATCTACCCCGCCCCCCGCGGGGGCGCCGCCGGCCCGGTCAGGCGGCGCCCGGGTAGGCGTCCCAGGCGCCGGCCGGGCCGGGGCGGCCGGTTCGGCTGCGGGCCGGTGGCGGCGCCGGGTCCGAGTCCGAGCACTCCCCCTCGACTGACGCCATGACGGAACGTCGACCACCGGACCGCGCGGCGGTCAGGCGCCGAAGGCCTTCGACGTGCCCTTGACCGGCTTGGCCCCGGCCAGCAGGTGCGCCGGGACCAGGTCCCGCGCGGGCTCGCTGTAGCCCACCGACACCAGCGTGTCGCCCTGGTACGTGAAGGACGTCAGTGACGCGAGCGTGCACTGGCGGCGCCGCGGGTCGTGCCACAGACGGCGCTTCTCGGCGAAGCTCCGCACGATCCAGATCGGCAGCTGGTGGCTGACCGCCACCGCCTCGTGCCCGCGGGCCGCGTCGCGCGCCGCCTCCAGCGCGCTCATCATCCGGACCACCTGCTCGACGTACGGCTCGCCCCAGGAGGGCTTGAACGGGTTCGTCAGGTGCTTCCAGTTGCCGGGCCTGCGCAGCGCGCCGTCGCCGACCCCGAAGGTCTTGCCCTCGAAGACGTTGCCCGCCTCCACCAGCCGCGCGTCCGTGGCCAGGTCCAGCCCGTGGCTCTTGGCGATCGGCTCCGCCGTCTCCTGCGCCCGCTCCAGCGGGGACGCCACCACGTGCGTGACGTCCCGGCCCTTGAGGTGCTCGGCGACCCGGTCGGCCATCTGCCGGCCCAGCTCGGACAGGTGGTAGCCCTCCCGGCGCCCGTACAGGACCCCGTCCGGGTTGTGCACCTCGCCGTGGCGCACCAGGTGCACGACCGTCAGGTCGGGGACGCCCGCCGTGCCGCTGCCGCTGTTCGTCGTGGCGCTCATGCGGTGGCCTCCGCGGCGGCGCGGGCGGCGGTCGGCAGTGCGGCCGCGATCCGCTCGACCGCCTGCTCGTCGTGGGCGGTGGAAACGAACCAGGACTCGAAGGCCGACGGCGGCAGGTAGACGCCCTGCGCCAGCATCGAGTGGAAGAAGCCGTTGAAGCGGAAGGACTCCTGCTTCTTCGCGTCGTCGTAGTTCCTGACCCGGTCCTCGGTGAAGAAGACGGAGAACATGTTGGACGCGGTCTGCACCCGGTGCGCCACGCCCTCCTTGGCGAGCGCGGCCGAGACCAGGCCCTGGATCTCCCGTGACACGGCGTCGACCTTGGCGTACGCGGCGTCGTCGAGCAGCCGCAGCTGCGCGAGACCGGCGGCGGTCGCGATCGGGTTGCCGGAGAGCGTGCCGGCCTGGTAGACGGGGCCGGCGGGCGCGAGGTGGCCCATCACGTCGGCCCGGCCGCCGAAGGCCGCGGCCGGGAAGCCGCCGCCCATGACCTTGCCGAAGGTCATCAGGTCCGGCCGGACCCCGTCCACGCCGTACCACCCGGCGCGGGAGGTGCGGAAGCCCGTCATCACCTCGTCGGAGACGTACAGGGCGCCGTTGGCGCGGCACAGGTCGGCGAGCCCCTGGTTGAAGCCCTCGGCGGGGGTCACGACGCCCATGTTGCCGGGCGCGGCCTCGGTGATCACGCAGGCGATCTCACCGGGGTGCGCGGCGAAGGCCGCCCGCACCGCTTCCAGGTCGTTGTAGGGGAGGACGATCGTGTCGGCCGCCTGCGCACCGGTCACCCCGGGGGTGTCCGGCAGCGCGAAGGTCGCGAGGCCGGAACCGGCGGCGGCCAGCAGCGCGTCCACGTGGCCGTGGTAGCAGCCGGCGAACTTGACGATCTTGGCGCGGCCGGTGAAGCCGCGGGCCAGCCGGATCGCCGACATGGTCGCCTCCGTGCCGGAGGACACCAGGCGCACCTGCTCGACGGGCGCGATGCGCGCGACGATCTCCTCGCCGAGCGCGACCTCGCCCTCGCCCGGCGTGCCGAAGGACGTGCCGCGGGCGACGGCGGCGTGGACGGCCTCGATCACCTCGGGGTGGGAGTGGCCGAGAATCATCGGTCCCCACGAGCAGACCAGGTCGACGTACTCACGCCCGTCGGCATCGGTCAGGTAGGGACCGGTACCGGACACCATGAACCGGGGCGTACCGCCCACGGCACGGAAGGCGCGGACCGGAGAGTTCACGCCGCCGGGGGTCACGAGGGACGCACGCTCGAAGAGCGTCTGCGAAACTGGGGCTTCATACGGGTACGGGTAGCTCACACCAGCCATGGTCTCAGAGGCCGCGACGGACTTGCGGACGGGCGTTTCACCACGCCGCCGCGGGGGAGGTCACTGCCATGATGATCAGGCTGCGTGGCGGGGGCCGCGGGGCCGGGGCAGGCAATACCAGTCGGGTGGACATATGCAACGCGGTGGTGGACCGGGCGAGGGCACGGACGGCCTGGACCCGCAGCGCGCCCGCGAGGCCCGCGAGCGCCGCCGGGGCAAGCACCGACGCCGCTCCACGGAGGCCGCCGACGCGGTCCCCGATCCCGCCGGAGCCCCGGACGACCTCCCCAGGGGGCGCGGCATGGGAGTGACGTACAAGTACTTCGGCGCCCCGGACGGCGCGACCGCCGCCCGCGTGCCGGTCACGATGCGGCCCGAGGAGCTCGGCGGCGACGAGCTCGGCATGGGCGGCCTCTTCACGAAGATCAAGCCGGAGACGGTGGCGGCGATGGTCCTGACCGGCATCGAGGGCATACCCCTGCACAAGGTGCCCCCGCTGGAGCTGGTCGTCCTCCACCCCGACTACGCGGTGGTCAAGCTGCCGATGACGGTGGTCGACCCGCTGCGCGGCATCGGTGAGGAGTCGGTGGGCGCGGCCGCCTTCATCTGGTCCACGGTCCCGGACCGCGGCGGCCCCCGCGACGCGTTCAACGTCTACCAGCTGCTCCACGAGTGGCAGGACTTCTCGCACCGCCTCCACGAGGCCGGCCACCAGCCGTACTGCCTGGTCTGGCCCTGATCTCCTGGCACCGCCCCCTCCGGCCGGCGCGCGGGCGGCCGTAGCCTCACGGGATGACACCTGCACAGGACACGCCCCGGGTCCGGCTGACCGCGTGGTCCGCGGCGGATTTCTGGCTGCTGGAGCGCAAGAATTCGGCCGAAATGACGCGGTTCCTCGGCGGGCCGGAGAGCGAGGACAAGCTCGTCGCCCGGCAGCGCCGGTACGAGGCGCTGAGTGCCCGGGAGCCAGCCGCCGGACGGATGTTCCGGGTGGGCCTCGCGGACACCGGAGAGGGCATCGGCTCGGTCGGCTTCTGGGAGCGGGAGTGGCGGGGCGAGCCGGTGTACGAGGCCGGCTGGGGCGTGCTGCCGGAGTACCAGGGGCGGGGGCTGGCGGTGGCCGCCCTGACGGAACTGCTGGCCTACGCCCGCGCCCACGGCACCCGCGATACCGTCCACGCCTTCCCCGGCACGGACCACCCGGCGTCCAACGCGGTCTGCCGCCGCGCCGGCTTCACCCACCTCGGCGACGTCGACTTCGAGTACCCGCCGGGTGTCCCCCACCCCAGCAGCGACTGGTGCCACCGGCTGCGGTGACCGGGGCCGGCCGCGGGCGGGGGGCCCGCCCGCGGGGGCCCGGCCGCGGCCCGGACGCGGCTCAGGCGGTGCCGTCCTGCGCCGCTTCGGACTTCGTGTGGAGGATGGCCCGGGCCTGGTCCGCGGCGCGGGCGATGCTCTCCGAGACGAAGTCGACGAAGCGGGCGATGTTCTCCAGGCGGGCCGCGGCCGGGGTGCCGGGGCCGAGGACGCCGACGCCCTGCCGCGCGATCTCACCGAGGTGGGCGGTGGCGCGGGCGCCGGCCATCGTCGACTGGTAGAGGACGTCGTCGTCGACGATGTAGCGCTCGCGGCGGCGCTCGTCGCGCTCCCGGCGGATCAGGCCCTGGCTTTCGAGGAACGCGACCGCTTTGGAGACGGACGCCGGGCTGACCTGCAGGCGCTCGGCGAGCTCGGAGGCGGTGAGGCTGCCCACATCGGTGGTGTAGAGGCCGGCCAGGACCCGGGCCGTCATCGCGGGCAGCCCCGACTGCATGAAGACGGTGGCGAAGACCTCCTCATAGGCGCGCACGGCCTCGGTGTCGCGCCCGCCGGCCTGCGGGAGCGCCTTCGGGTCCCGGGGTGCGGCCTGCCTGCGCCGGTGGGCGCGGCGTTCGGTGGCGCGGTGGGCGAGATCGGCGCGGTAGGCGGCGGGTCCGCCGTTGCGCATCACCTCGCGCGTGATCGTCGAGGTCGGACGGTCGAGACGCCTGGCGATCTCCGCGTAGGCGAGGCCGTCCCCCAGCCCGAGCGCGATCTGCTGGCGTTCCTGCTGGGTGAGCCTGCCTCCCGGCATTGCGGCCTCCTTCGTGGTCGGTGGCACCAGCATAGCGTTCACTCGTGATTCATTGCAACGAAGACCGACAGTCCGTTGCATTGAATCCTGAGTCATTGCAACGTTTTATTGCCTCTGAACTGCATTAATACAATTCCGATGCAACGACGACGTTGCCGTATCGGTAAAGGCAACGTAGCTTTCCCTTATCGGAAACAGCGGGCGGACAACCGCGCACCGCTGGAGCAGAAGGAGAGCACCATGCAGAAGTTCGTCACCCCCGCCCCGGTCTCCGTCGTCCTCGACATCCCGGCCGGCCGCATCCGGTTCCTCGCCGCCGACCGCGCCGACACCACGGTCGAGGTCCTCCCCGCGAACGCCTCCACGGGCCGCGACGTGAAGGCGGCCGAGCAGACCGAGGTCGCCTGCGTCGAGGGAGTCCTGCGGATCACGGCTCCCGCGGCCGGGAACCAGCTCCTCGGCGCAAGCGGTTCCGTCGAGGTCACCGTCCAGCTGCCCGCCGGCTCCCACGTCGAGGCGAAGGCGGCCGCCGCCGAGCTGCGGGGCGTCGGACGGCTGGGTGAGGTCGCCTTCGAGGGCGCGCAGGGCTCGGTCAAGCTCGACGAGACCGCGGGCGCCAGCCTCACCCTCCTCGACGGCGACATCACGGTCGGCCGCCTGGGCGGCGCCGCCCGCATCAGCACCGCGAAGGGCGACATCCGGATCACCGAGGCCACCCACGGCACGGTCACGCTGCGCACCGAGGCCGGTGACATCGCGGTCGGCGCCGCCCGCGGAGTCTCCGCCTCCCTGGACGCCGGCACCGGCCACGGCCGCATCCACAACGCGCTGGGGAACACCGACGGCTCCGCCGCCGCCCTGACCATCCACGCGACCACCGCCTACGGCGACATCACCGCCCGCAGCCTGTGAGCGGATCACCGCATCCCCCACCGGCCCGGCGGTTCGGCCGGGCCGGCCGGGCCGGTGGCCGGGACCGGCTCGGGGAGACCGACGCCCGCGCACGACCTGCGGCGGGACCACCGCCGACCCGTAATTCGGCCGCGGCCACCCCCTCCCCGATGGCATGCTGACCAGGTGAACGGACCCGGCATTCAGCTCACCCTCGCCCCCGCGCTGCGCCTCTTCGCCCCGCCCAGCCGGCGCGCCGATCGCGTACCGACCGCCACCGACGGCGCCTCCAGCCTCGGCCACGTCGTCGAATCGGCCGGCGTCCCGCTCACCGAGGTGGGCCGCCTCCTCGTCGACGGACACGAGGTGCCCGTCTCCTACGTGCCCCAGGACGGCCAGTGCGTCGAGGTGCTCGCCGTCGACCGCCCCCAGCAGGTCCCCGGCGCCCCCCTGCGCTTCCTCCTCGACGTCCACCTCGGCACCCTGGCCCGCCGCCTGCGCCTGCTCGGCGTGGACGCCGCCTACGAGAACGAGGACATCGGCGACCCGGCCCTCGCCACCCGCTCCGCCGCCGAACGGCGCGTCCTGCTCTCCCGCGACCGCGGACTGCTGCGCCGCCGCGAACTCTTCGCCGGCGCCTACGTGTACAGCGACAACCCCGACGAGCAACTGCGCGACGTCCTCGGCCGCTTCGCACCCCCGCTCGCCCCCTGGACCCGCTGCACCGCCTGCAACGGCCCGCTCCGCGATGCCGACAAGGACAGCGTCGGCAACCGCATCGAGGACGGCACGCAGCGCTCCTACGACGTCTTCGCCCAGTGCGCCGACTGCGAGCGCGTCTACTGGCGCGGCGCCCACCACGCCCGCCTGGAGAACATCGTCGACGAAGCGGTCGCCGAATTCGGCACGTATCCCGGCCCGGCATCCCGACCTCAGAACGCGTAGCTGTCCCCCGTGTCCAGTGCCAGCACCACGTGCTCGTTGTTCGCCAGGTTCCGGTCCGTCGCCCCGCCGTTCCACCACGTGTCGACCCGCACCACCACCTCCGCCGCCCGCTCCCGCAGCCCGAGCTCCAGCGCGATGTGCCGGCCCCGCCCGTGCAGCGGCAGCGGACCCGTCTCGCACACCACCTCGCGCAGCCCGGCCCGCGCACATCCCCCGGCCAGCTGCTGCCGGTCCGCGAGGTCCACCGACAACCGCACCCGCAGCGTCGCGTTCGGCAACGCCGCCGGACCGTCGTTCTCCGGGACCAGCCAGATCCTCAGCCGGCCCTCGCCCTGCCCCTGCCCCTGCCCCTGTCCTTGTCCTTGTCCTTGACCTTGACCGCCCCCCTGCACATGCCTCAGCGCGACCCGCCCGTGGTACGCCACGTCGGCCTCCGGCCCCGCCCACGCACGGGCTCCCGCCGGCACACCCGCGCCGAGCACCAGCAACCCGGCCACCACCACACTCCGTACGGCACCACGGCGCACCGCCACCACCTCCACGCGCGGACGCTAGCCAGTCCCCCGCCCCGCCGGTCGGACCATCACACGAACGAGGGCGCGCCGCCCCCCATCTGCCCCGTCGCCCTCCGATCCCGCCCTCCGACCCCGCCCCCTACCTTTGAGCCATGTCGATCGCCCGCTCCGCCGCCCTCTTCGCCCTGGCCGCCCTCCTGGAGATCGGCGGCGCCTGGCTCGTCTGGCAGGGCGTGCGGGCGCACAGGGGCTGGGCCTGGATCGGAGCCGGAGTCGTCGCCCTCGGCCTCTACGGCTTCGTCGCCACGCTCCAGCCGGAAGGCGACTTCGCCCGCGTCCTCGCCGCCTACGGCGGGGTCTTCGTCGCCGGGTCCCTCGTCTGGGGCGCGGTCGCCGACGGCTACCGCCCCGACCGCTGGGACATCGCCGGAGCACTCGTCTGCCTCGCCGGCATGGCCCTGATCATGTACGCCCCGCGCGGCCGCTGAGCCGCGCCTATGCTGGCGGATATTCGCCCGTACGAACGACCCAGGAGCCCGCCATGAGCACGGCCGCCACCCGAACCGCCGTAGTCACCGGCGCGAGCAGCGGCATCGGCGCGGCCACCGCCCGGCAGCTCGCCGCCGCCGGCTACCACGTCGTCCTGACCGCCCGCCGCAAGGACCGCATCGAGGCCCTCGCCGCCGAGATCACCGCCGCCGGGCACTCCGCCTCCGCGCACGCCCTCGACGTCACCGACCGCTCCGCCGTCGACGCCCTCGCCGCCGCCCTCGACCGCTGCGACGTCCTGGTCAACAACGCCGGCGGCGCCCTCGGAGCCGAGCCCGTCGCCACCGGCGACCCGGCCGACTGGCGCACGATGTACGAGGTCAACGTCATCGGCACCCTCCACGTCACCCAGGCCCTGCTCCCCGCCCTCACCGCCTCCGGCGACGGCACGGTCGTCGTGCTCTCCTCCACCGCCGGCCACTCCACGTACGAGGGCGGCGCCGGCTACGTCGCCGCCAAGAACGGCGCCCGCGTCCTCGCCGAGACCCTCCGCCTGGAGATCGTCGGGCAGCCCGTACGCGTCATCGAGATCGCCCCCGGCATGGTCAAGACCGAGGAGTTCGCCACCACCCGGTTCCGCGGCGACACCGAGAAGGCCGAGAAGGTCTACGCGGGCGTGGCCCAGCCGCTGTCCGCCGACGACGTGGCCGACACCATCACCTGGGCGGTGACCCGCCCCAGCCACGTCAACATCGACCTCCTGGTGGTCCGCCCCCGCGCCCAGGCCTCCAACACCAAGGTCCACCGCGACCTGTAGCCGTACAGGACGACGGGAGGGCCCGGACCGCCGCGCGCCACGGTCCGGGCCCTCCTGCCGTCCTGCACGGCGACCGCCTCAGCCCTTGATGCAGATGACCTGCTTCAGCTTGGCCACGACCTGCACCAGGTCGGTCTGCTGGTCGATGACCTGCTCGATCGACTTGTACGCGCCCGGGATCTCGTCCACGACGCCCGAGTCCTTGCGGCATTCGACGCCCTTGGTCTGCTCCGCCAGGTCCCGCGCCGAGAACCGCTTCTTCGCCGCGGTCCGGCTCATCTTCCGGCCCGCGCCGTGCGACGCCGAGTTGAAGGACTTCTCGTTGCCGAGGCCCTTCACGATGTACGAGCCCGTGCCCATCGAGCCCGGGATGATCCCGTAGTCGCCACTGCCGGCGCGGATCGCGCCCTTGCGGGTGACCAGCAGGTCCATGCCGTCGTAGCGCTCCTCCGACACGTAGTTGTGGTGGCAGCTGATCTCGCGCTCGAAGGAGACCTTCGCCTTCCGGAACTCCTTGCGGAAGACCTCCTTGAAGAGGCTCATCATCACGGCCCGGTTGAACTTCGCGTACTCCTGCGCCCAGAAGAGGTCGTTGCGGTAGGCCTCCATCTCCGGGGTGGCCGCGAGGAAGACCGCGAGGTCCCGGTCGACGAGTCCCTGGTTGTGGGAGAGCCCGCGGGCCACGTTGATGTGGAAGTCCGCCAGTTCGTTGCCGATGTTCCGCGACCCCGAGTGCAGCATGAGCCACACCGAACCGGAGGTGTCCACACACACCTCACAGAAGTGGTTGCCCTGCCCGAGGCTGCCCATCTGCCGCATCGCCCGGTCCCGCCGGTACTTCACCGCGTCCGCGATGTGGTCGAACCGCTCCCACAGGTCCCCGAAGCCGTTGTCCCCGAAGCCGTACAGCCGCCCCGGGTCCACCGCCTCGCGGTGCATCCCGGCCCCCACCGGGATCGCCCGCTCGATCTTCGAGCGGAGTCCCGACAGGTCCCCGGGCAGGTCGTTCGCCGTCAGGGACGTCCTCACCGCCGACATGCCGCAGCCGATGTCCACTCCCACCGCCGCCGGGCACACCGCGTCCTTCATCGCGATGACCGAGCCGACCGTCGCGCCCTTGCCGTAGTGGACGTCCGGCATCACGGCCAGGCCCTTGATCCATGGGAGGGTGGCGACGTTGCGGAGCTGCTGCATCGCGCTGTCCTCGACCGACGCCGGGTCGGTCCACATCCGGATCGGAACCTTCGCTCCGGGCACCTCTACATACGACATAAGGTCTCAATCCCCCGAAAAACACAGAAAAGTCGAAATACGCAAAAAGCCTCGCTCTTGGGCCCACATACGACACGGGACCGGCGCCGGCACCAGCGTGTGCGGTAGACATTGTGTCCACCCGCGTCCACGGCGCGGCAACGTATTTTCCTGACCGTCGAGGACCGCCGGTCGAAGGGAGTCATGGGACGTGCAGCGCAAGGCGGTACGGGAATTCCTGCCGGGCATCGCGATGCTGACCGCACTCGCGGCCGGCCTGGCCGGCCTCACGGGGTGCACGAGCGGCGGCCAGACCGGGGCCGCGACCGACAACAAGGCCGGCGGCAAGGCCGCCGCACCCGCACAGCCCGGGAAGTACCGCAGCCTGCCCGCGCCCTGCAAGGCCGTCGACGGCAAGCGCCTCAAGGGCATGCTCCCGGCCGCCGAGAACCTGCCGCCCGAGCAGCGCGGCCCGCTGTACGCCGGGACCGCGGACGCCTCGTACGACGGTGACCGGCACGTCGGCTGCCGCTGGACGGCCCAGAGCGCGGAGGAGACCCGACTGCTGTCGGTCGGCTTCGAGCGCGTGGTCTCGTACGACCGCGGTGCCGCCAGCGACGACGACAAGGCGCGCCAGGTGTTCGTCGCTCGGCTCACCGACGCGCACCTGCCCTTCCCCGGGCCGATCCCCACCCCTTCGGGCACGGGCGTCCCGGCCGCGACCACGCCGACGCAGGCGGCGCCCCCGCCCGCGTCGCCCTCCGCCCCGGCTCCCGGCGCCACGGCTCCCGCCCCGCCCACGCCCAGCCCCAGCCCCAGTGCCGTCGAGCTCGGGTCGCGCGTGCTGGCGGGGCTCGGGAACGAGGCCTTCCTCGACGACAAGCTGAGCCCCGCGGGGGCCACGGCGGCGCAGACGCGCACGGTCCGGATTGTGTTCCGCACCTCGAATGTCCTCGTCACCGTGGAGTACAGCGTGCAGCCGTCGCTGCCCGGCGTGGTCCCGCCGAGCACCGAAACCCAGGACAGGGCACGGCAGTTGGCGCAGGATCTGGTCGATCGGTTCAACGAGTGAGAGGGGCGCGCGACGGCGGGGCGTGACGGCGCGCACAGCAGCCGGGCGCCGGGGCGGGCTACCGTTGCCCGGGTCACGCGTCCGAAGAAGTCCGATCAACGTACTGAAGGAAACATGCACCGATCAGCCTCGCGCCTCACCCGCGTTCTCGCCTGCGCAGCCGTCCCGGTGATCCTCACCGTCGCGGGCTGCTCGTCCGATTCGGGCAAGGCCTCGGGCTCGGGCGGCGACAAGAAGTCCGGCTCCTCCGCGTCCGCCAAGCCGAACGCCACGTCCTCGCCCACCCTGGAGAAGGCCGCCTTCGCCGCGCTCCCGGACCCGTGCAAGGCGGTCCAGGGCTCGACGATCGGCACGCTGGTGCCGGAGGCGAAGGACAAGAACGGTACGGCGACCAAGTCGAACGACCTGTCCACCCGTGCCAGCTGCTCCTGGAACGGTCTGGACGAGGACGGCCTGAAGGGCTCGCAGTACCGCTGGCTCTCGATCTCCTTCTTCCGCTACGACTCGCACGCCTCGCTCGGCCCGGCCAACAAGCGCGCGGAGGACCAGTACAACAAGCAGGTCGAGACCGCGAAGGCCGCCGAGGGCGCGCAGAACGTGAAGACGGAGCCGGCGGGCGGGATCGGCGACCAGGGCACGTCCGTGGTGTACACGTCGAAGAAGGACGTGGACTTCTTCAACACCACCATCGTGGCGCGCCACCAGAACGTGGTGGTCACGCTCGACTACAACGGCGCCGCGTACGAGGGTGCGGGCGCTCCGGACCAGGCGAAGCTGCTCCAGGACGCCATCGCGGCGGCCAAGGAGTCGGTGTCCTCGGTGGACGCGGCCAACCAGCAGAAGGCCCCTGAGCAGCAGTCGGGCCAGCCGCAACAGGGCGGCCAGCAGTCCGGCCAGCAGCAGGCGGGCCAGCCTTCGGCCCAGCCCGCGGGCCAGGGCTCGGGCCAGGGCTCGGACCCGCAGTCCGGCCAGTCCCAGTAGGAACGGCCCCAGGAGGAGCGGTCCCGGCAGGAGCGGCCGCCTCCGCGGCAGCCCCGGCGGCGGAGGCCGCCGTCGTAGCGGGGCCTACCGGAGCGCTGACATCCGGTCACCCGTACGCTGTGCCTGCCGCGGCTCGGTAAAGGCCCGGTAAGTGCTCGACCAAGGGGAGGGGATCGCGGGTGGCCGCGATGGAGCTGACTCGTACGCACCGGATACTCATCGGCGTCGTGGTCGCCGGAGCGGTGGTCATCGCGGGGATCGGGTTCGCCGGCTCGTACGCCGCGGTGCGCACGCTGGCCCTGCAGAAGGGCTTCGGCAGCTTCTCGCTGGTGTTCCCGATCGGCATCGACGCCGGCATCTGCGTGCTGCTGGCGCTGGACCTGCTGCTGACGTGGCTCCGCATCCCCTTCCCCCTGCTGCGCCAGACGGCGTGGCTGCTGACGGTGGCGACGATCGCCTTCAACGGAGCGGCGTCGTGGCCCGATCCGCTCGGTGTCGGCATGCACGCGGTGATCCCGATCCTGTTCGTGGTGACGGTGGAGGCGGCCCGCCACGCGGTGGGCCGGATCGCGGACATCACCGCGGACCGGCACATGGAGGGGGTGCGCATCACGCGGTGGCTGCTCTCGCCGATACCCACCTTCAAGCTGTGGCGCCGGATGAAGCTGTGGGAGCTGCGCTCCTACGAGCAGGCGGTCGGCATGGAGCAGGACCGGCTGATCTACCAGGCCCGGCTGCAGGCGCGGTACGGGCGGTCCTGGCGGCGCAAGGCTCCGGTGGCGGCGCTGATGCCGCTGCGACTGGCCCGGATCGGCGTGCCGCTGGCGCACACGGCCCCGGAGGGCCTGGCGGCGGCGGGCATCGAGCCGGCCCTGCTGCCCCCGGTGGCGCAGTCGGCTTCGGCGGTGGTGACCGCCTCCGCCGCGGCGCCGGTGCCGGAGGCTCCCGCGCTGGAATCGGCGGCGCAGCAGCCCGCGGCGCAGGAGCCGGCCGAGGCCCGGCAGCAGCAGCACCGGACCCAGGAGCAGCAGGCCCGAGAGCACCCGGCCCAGGAGCAGCAGGCCCCGCACCACGGCCCGGAGCAGGGCCGCCCGCAGGCGCACGACCGGCAGCGGGACCCGGAGCCGGCGGCCTCCCCCGCGCCCGGCGGGCCGGCGGTGCCCGGACCCGCCGCCGCCCACGCCGCGCCGCCCTTCGCGGTGGATCCGACGGCCATGCCGGCGGCCCACAACAGCGCGTGGTTCGCGGCGCCGCTGGCCCCGCAGGCGGCGTACGAGGGCGGCTACAACCCCCAGTACGTCGAGGGGTTGGAGCCGATCCCGGTGATGCCCCCGGCGGGCCCCGAGGCGCCGCAGGAGTCCCTGCCCCAGGGCCCCCGGCCGGACCTCCCGCTTCCCGGCCCCCGCCGGGACGAGGACCCCGAGGGCCCCGAGACCCCCGACGAGGCCGAGTTCGCCGAGGCGGCGTACAAGGCGTTCTGCGCGCTGGTCCAGGAGACGCAGACCTACCCGTCGGCCGAGGTGCTCGACATACACCTCTCGGACCGCTTCGGCGTGACCCACCCGCGCAGCGTTTCGCTGCTGCGCCGGATGGTCCCGGCGTTCAGGCAGCAGCACCACAAGGACAGGGAGGCCGAGCCCGCGTGAGCGGCCGGCCGGTCCCGGTACGGACATGCGCGAGGGCCCGCACCCCGAGGGGTGCGGGCCCTTGCGCGTACCGTCCGCGGCCTCAGGCGGCGAGCAGCTTGCGCACCCGGTCGGCGCCCACGGCGAGCAGCAGCGTGGGCAGTCGCGGTCCGGTCTCCCGGGTCACGAGCAGCCGGTACAGCAGGGCGAAGAACGTCCGCTGCGCGACCTTCAGCTCCGGGGTCGGCTTGGCGTCGGGCTCCAGCCCGGCCATGACCTTCGGCACGCCGTAGACGAGGGTGGTGAGCCCGTCGAGCGACCAGTGGGAGTCCAGGCCCTCCAGGAGCAGCCGCAGGGACTCGCGGCCCTCGTCGTCCAGGGACGCCAGCAGCTCGGTGTCGGGCTCCTCGCGGACCAGGGTGCGCTGGTCGGCCGGGACCTGGGTGGTGATCCAGTTCTCGGCGCGGTCCAGACGCGGCCGTACCTCGTCGAGCGAGGCCAGCGGCTGCGAGGGGTCCAGGTCCGTGAGGATGCGCAGGGTCTGCTCGTCGTGCCCGGCCGTGATGTCGGCGACGGACGCGAGCGTCCGGTACGGCAGCGGACGCGGGGTGCGCGGCAGCTCGGCGGCGGCGGTGCGCACGGCGCGGGTGTGCGCCGCGGCGTCGGCGGGCAGGACGGAGCCGTCGGCGACCTTGGCCTCCAGCTTGTCCCACTCGTCGTAGAGCCGCTGGATCTCCTGGTCGAAGGCGATCTTGAAGGACTGGTTCGGGCGGCGGCGGGCGTACAGCCAGCGCAGCAGCTGCGGCTCCATGATCTTCAGCGCGTCGGAGGGGGTGGGCACCCCGCCCTTGCTGGAGGACATCTTCGCCATGCCGCTGATGCCGACGAACGCGTACATCGGTCCGATCGGCTGCTCGCCGCCGAAGATGTGCACGATCTGGCCGCCGACCTGGAAGGACGAGCCGGGCGAGGAGTGGTCGACGCCGGAGGGCTCGAAGACCACGCCCTCGTACGCCCAGCGCATCGGCCAGTCGACCTTCCAGACGAGCTTGCCGCGGTCGAACTCGCTGAGCTTGACCGTCTCGGTGAACTGGTCCTCGGTGCAGACGTACGTCATCTCGGTCGTCTCGTCGTCGTACGAGGTGACCTTGGTGAAGTCCTTGCCGCACTCGGCGCAGTACGGCTTGTACGGGAAGTACCCGCCCTCGCCGGTGCTGCCGTCGTCCTCGGCGGCCGCGCCGGAGCCCTCCGCGGCCTCCAGCTCGGCCTCGTCGGCCTGCTTCTGCTGCGGCTTCCTGCCGCCCGGCTTCTGCTTGGTGCGGTACTGGTCGAGGACCGCGTCGATGTCGCCGCGGTGCTTCATGGCGTGCAGCACCTGCTCGCGGTACACGCCGGAGGTGTACTGCTCGGTCTGGCTGATCGGGTCGTACGCGACGCCCAGCTCGTCCAGGGCGTCGATCAGGGCGGCCTTGAAGTGCTCGGCCCAGCTGGCGTACGGGGAACCGGCCGGGGCGGGGACGGAGGTCAGCGGGCGGCCGATGTACTGGGCCCACGACTCGTCGACGCCCGGGACGCCGGCCGGCACCTTGCGGTAGCGGTCGTAGTCGTCCCAGGAGATCAGGTGCCTGACCTCGATGCCCCGGCGGCGGATCTCGTCCGCGACCAGGTGCGGGGTCATGACCTCGCGGAGGTTGCCCAGGTGGATCGGACCGGAGGGCGAGATTCCGGACGCGACGACGACCGGTTTGCCGGGTGCTCGGCGCTCCGCCTCGGCGATGACCTCGTCCGCGAAACGGGAGACCCAGTCGGTCTCGGTGCTGCTCTGAGCCACGACACGTCCTTCTGCTCGAATGCTGGCTTCAGCCATTCTCCCAGACGGAGCGGGTCACTCCGGGGTTGCTTTTTCTCCCGAGAAACGAAGGGGCCCCACGTGGGATACTCGGCCCTTGCCGGAACACCCAAGTGCACCCACCGGCACAACCTCACAGGAACGGCAGCTCATGGCCTCGGTCCCTTCCCTCGCTTCTTCCGTCAACCAGCGCGTCGCGGACGCCCTCGCCTCCGCGCTGCCGGAGGCCGGTGCCGCCGACCCGCTGCTGCGACGAAGCGACCGGGCCGACTTCCAGGCCAACGGCATCCTGGCACTCGCGAAGAAGGCCAAGGCCAACCCGCGCGAGCTGGCGACGACCGTGGTCGAGGCGATTCCCACCGGTGACCTGATCCGGGAGATCGAGGTCTCCGGGCCCGGCTTCCTCAACATCACCATCACCGACCGGGCGATCACCGAGACCCTCGCCGCGCGTGCCGGCGACGACCGCCTCGGCGTCCCGCTCGCGGCGAAGCCGGGCACCACGGTGATCGACTACGCGCAGCCGAACGTGGCCAAGGAGATGCACGTCGGCCACCTCCGCTCCGCCGTGATCGGCGCGGCGATGGTGGAGATCCTGGAGTTCACGGGCGAGAAGGTGGTCCGCCGCCACCACATCGGCGACTGGGGCACCCAGTTCGGCATGCTCATCCAGTACCTGATCGAGCACCCGCACGAGCTGGACCACAAGGCCGAGGGCGGCGCGGAGGTCTCCGGCGAGGAGGCCATGTCGAACCTGAACCGCCTCTACAAGGCCTCGCGGGCGCTCTTCGACTCCGACGAGGAGTTCAAGACGCGGGCGCGGGCGCGGGTCGTCGACCTCCAGGCGGGCGAGCCGGAGACCCTGGCCCTGTGGCAGCGGTTCGTGGACGAGTCGAAGATCTACTTCTACTCCGTCTTCGACAAGCTGGACATGGACATCAAGGACCCCGACGTGGTCGGCGAGTCCGGCTACAACGACATGCTGGTCGAGACCTGCAAGCTGCTGGAGGAGTCGGGCGTCGCCGTCCGCTCCAACGGCGCGCTGTGCGTGTTCTTCGAGGACGTCAAGGGCCCGGACGGCAACCCGACCCCGCTGATCGTGCAGAAGTCGGACGGCGGCTTCGGCTACGCCGCCACCGACCTCTCGGCGATCCGCGACCGCGTCGGCGGGCTGCACGCCTCGACCCTCATCTACGTCGTGGACGCGCGGCAGTCGCTCCACTTCAAGATGGTCTTCGAGACCGCGCGCCGGGCGGGCTGGCTGAACGACGGGGTCAAGGCCGTCCAGCTGGCCTTCGGCACCGTGCTCGGCAAGGACGGCAAGCCGTTCAAGACCCGCGAGGGCGAGACGGTGCGGCTGGTGGACCTCCTCGACGAGGCCGTCGAGCGGGCGACCGCGGTCGTCCGGGAGAAGGACCAGGACCGCGGGCTGCTGACCGAGGAGGAGATCGTCGAGAACGGTCTCCAGGTCGGCATCGGCGCGGTGAAGTACGCGGACCTCTCCACCTCCGCCGCGCGCGACTACAAGTTCGACCTGGACCAGATGGTGTCGCTGACCGGTGACACCTCCGTCTACCTCCAGTACGCGTACGCCCGGATCAGGTCCATCCTGCGCAAGGCCGGCGACCGCTCCCCGGCCGCCCACCCGGAGCTGGAGCTGGCTCCGGCCGAGCGTGCGCTGGGCCTGCACCTGGACCACTTCGGCGAGCTGATCGAGGAGGCCGCCGCGGAGTACGCCCCGCACAAGGTGGCCGCGTACCTCTACCAGCTGTCCTCGCTGTTCACGACCTTCTACACCGAGTGCCCGGTCATCAAGCCCGAGCCGGAGCTCGTGGTCGGCGAGAACCGGCTGTTCCTGTGCGACCTGACGGCCCGGACGCTCTCCAAGGGCATGTCCCTCCTCGGCATCCGCACCCCCGAGAAGCTCTGACCTCCTCGCCTGTTCCACCCGATGGCCCCCGGCGCATCCGCCCCGGGGGCCATCGCGTTCCCCGGCCGTGGCCGGACCCCGACGGCTAGGGTGGACGTGTCCGATCCGAGGAGGAACCGGAAATGACGACCGCGACACCTGAGCCCGGCGGGTCCGTACCGCCGATGCCGGAGTACACGCCGAAGGCGTTGCGCGCTGCCATAGCCGCCCACACCCCGGATCTGCTGCCCGACTTCGACGACACCTGGCGGCGGCAGATCGCCGACGCCTACGACATCGCGCCGGTGCCCGCGTTCATGGCTCGCTGGTGGGGCGAGTACGCCCTTGCGCGCGACCCCGAGCTGGACCGCCACGTCAGCGATCTCGAAAAGCGGGCGGCCGAAGCCGACGACATCGAAGCGGCCCGCAAACTCCTCGACGAGGCCTCCCGCATCCGCCACGAGCTGCGCAAGCGGGAGCCCGGCGAGTGAGCGAAGAGTTCACCGGGCCGCCGTGGGCCGTGGACTGTACCCAGGACGCCGAGAAATACCGGCTCGGCCTGCCCGAAGCTGCTCGCGAGGCGCTGTGGGAAGTCCTCTTCGAGCTGCGCACGTCGCACACCCCGTACCGCGCGGAGAATGTGGAACCCGCGCGGTCCACCGTCCCCCGGGGCCCTCACATCGCGTACTTCGACGGCTTCCGCGGCTGGATCCGTTTCACGTTCCTCCCCCGGGTGGCCGAGCCGCAGATCGTGGTCGAGGAGATCTTCTGGCAGTAGGAACGGGCGGGGGGCCGGCGCTGCACTCGTTCACCCGTACGGTCCGGTTGGGGCCGTACGGGCCGGGTAGGGGACGGCCCGTCCTTCCCCAGCGTCTCCCCGGAGGCATCCGTGCCCGACATGAACGGCCCCTACAAGCCCGGCACCCCGTGCTGGATCGACCTGACGGTCCCCGACCAGCGGGCGGCCATCGACTTCTACGGTGACCTCTTCGGCTGGCAGGGCGAGATCGGCCCCGCCGAGCAGGGCGGGTACGCGGTCTGCACCCTCAAGGGCAAGCCCGTCGCCGGGATCATGAAGGCCATGAACCCGGACGGCAGCGTCCCCGACCCGATGCCGCCGGCCGTGTGGACCACGTACCTGTCCACCGACGGCATCGACCCCGCCCTCAAGTCCGTCTCCGACGCCCACGGCACGGTCCTGATGGGCCCGATGGACGTCATGGACCTGGGCCGGATGGCCGTCGTCGCCGACCCGACCGGAGCCGTCTTCGGCCTGTGGCAGCCCGGCACCTTCGACGGCGCGGGCATCGTCAACGAGCACGGCGCCCTGATCTGGAGCGAGCTGAGCACCGGCGACATCCCCGCCGCCGCCGCGTTCTACACCGCCGTGCTGCCGGTCACCACGGCGGCGTCCGTCATGCCGGGCACCGAGGGGTACACCGAGTTCAAGGTCGGCGACCGCGCGGTGGCCGGGATGATGGACCTGGGCAACCTCCCCCCGGGCACCCCGCCGAACTGGCTGCCGTACTTCCACGCCGACGACGTCGACGAGATCCAGGCCGCGGCCACGCGGGCCGGCGCCGACGTCCTGGCCCCCGCCTTCGACATGGTGGCCGGCCGCATGGCCGTCCTGGCCGACCCGCAGGGCGCGCCCTTCGCCGTGATCGCGGCGACCGTGCCGGAGCCGACCACCTGATGTGACCGGCGCACAGGGAGTGTTCCCCCTGTGCGCCTCCTCCCCGGCAGCAAGCCGAAGGGGTCCGCCTGGCCCAGCGTGAAGCTGGGCAGGAACACGATCGCCGGGCCCCCCGTGACAGCCGGTAGCGGTTACTCCGACCGCTCGGCGACCAGCGGGGCAAGGCCGTCCAGGATGCGGTTCAGGCCGAAGCGGAACTGGAAATCGGGCTCGCCGGCGCCGCTGAACGCGTCGGAGTCCAGCAGCCGCGTCACCGCGGGATGGGTGTCCGGGCCGGCGAGCAGCCGTAGCGTGCGGACGTACTGGGCCAGGGCCTGTTCCGGGGCCACGCCCGACTTGATGATGGCGTCGATCATGTCCGCGGCCATGGTGGCCTCGTTCCGTACCAGGCCGCCGATCAGGATGATCGTGGAGAGCTTCTCGCTCTCCTTCAGGCCCGTACCGGCCATCGCGGCCAGCCCTCGGTCCATCCAGGCCAGCTGGTTCGGGGTCGCGGGCGGGGCCGTGATCGGGATGCGCAGGATCCAGGAGTTGGCCATCAGGACGGCCCGCTGCGCGTACGCCCACTCCGTCAGCAGCTCCCGCCAGTCCGCGCCCTCCCCGGCCTTGGGGTCCGGTGGGGTGCCGACCCCCGCGTCCGACATGAGGACGTACAGCTCCTCCTTGGCGGCGACGTACCGGTAGAGGGACATCGTCGAGACGCCGAGATCCTTGGCCACCCGGCCCATGGAGACGGCGTCCATCCCCTCACTCGCGGCCAGCGCCACGGCCGCCTCCACGATCTTCGCCAGCGTGAGCGTGGGACGCGGACCCTTGCCCGGGCGTTCGCGCAGACCCCAGGCCATCTCCAGGCTGGCCGGGAGCCCGGTCCCGCTGTCCTCTTCCGCCATGTCCGCCCACTCCTCGATTGACCCCCATCCTAGTTCTGTGTATTACTTACACAGAAGAGCGTAGGGCATACGCAGAAACGGCGAAGGGAGCACCGCCCCTCATGACCACGCACGCCTCCGGCGGCCTCGGCATCCACGCGACCGGCCTCACCAAGTCCTACGGCGAGCTCCGCGTCCTCGACGGCATCGACCTGGCCGTCCCGCGCGGCAGCGTCCTCGCCCTCCTCGGGCCCAACGGCGCCGGCAAGACCACCACCGTCCGGATCCTCGCGACCCTCACCGCCGCCGACTCCGGCACCGCCCGCGTCGCCGGGCACGACGCCGTCACCGAACGCTCCCGGGTGCGTGAACTCATCGCCCTCACCGGCCAGTTCGCCGCCGTCGACGAGCTGCAGACCGGTACCGAGACCCTGCGCATGATGGGCCGTCTGGCCGGGCTCTCCCCCCGCGCGGCCCGTGCCCGGGCCGACGAGCTCCTCGCCCGCTTCGGCCTCACCGAAGCGGCCGGCCGCACCGCGAAGACGTACTCCGGCGGCATGCGGCGGCGCCTCGACCTCGCGGCGAGCCTCGTCTCCCGGCCCGAGGTGCTCTTCCTCGACGAGCCGACCACCGGACTCGACCCGCGCAGCCGCCAGGACCTGTGGGAACTCGTACGGGAACTGCGCACCGACGGCACGACCGTGCTGCTCACCACCCAGTACCTGGAGGAGGCCGACCACCTCGCCGACCGGGTCGCCGTCCTCGCCGACGGCCGCATCGCCGCCGAGGGCACCCCGGCCGAACTGAAGTCCCGCGTCGCCGGACACCGGCTGGACCTGACCCTCACCACCGGCGCCGCCTACGAGGCCCTCGCCCCGCGCGCCGTCCACCTCGCTCCCGACGAGCTCACCCTCGGGCTGCCCACGGACGGCACCGCCGCCCATGTCCGGGCCCTGCTCGACGAACTCGACCCGGACCGCACCGAGATCGACCGCTTCACCCTGCGCAGTGCCACCCTCGACGACGTCTTTCTCGCCCTGACGGGAGCCGACCGATGACCGCCATGCCCGTGAGCGCCTTCGCCCTGGCCGGCCGCAGCCTGCGCATCAGCAGCCGCCGGCCCGACGCGCTGATCGCCGCCCTGATGCTGCCCGTCATGCTGATGCTGATCTTCGTGTACTTCTTCGGCGGGGCCATCGACACCGGGACCGCCTACGTGACGTACGTGGTCCCCGGCGCCATGCTGCTGTGCGCGGGCTTCGGCGCGGCCTCCACCGCCGTCAGCGTCGCCGAGGACATGACGAACGGGGTCATCGACCGCTTCCGCTCCCTCGACATCGGCGCCGTCCCCATCCTCGCCGGGCACGTCGCGGCTTCGGTGGTGCGCAACCTGATCTCCACCACCCTGGTCCTTGCCGTCGCCCTCGCCATCGGCTTCCGGCCGCAGGCCGGGCCGGCCGCGTTCCTCGCCGCCGCCGGGCTGCTCCTCGCGTACATCACGGCGATCTCGTGGCTGGCCGCCGTACTCGGGCTGCTCGCCGGATCGCCCGAGGCCGCGGGCGGGTTCACGTTCCTGATGATGTTCCTGCCGTACCCGTCCAGCGCCTTCGTCCCCATCGAGACCATGCCCGGCTGGCTCCACGGCTTCGCCGACCACCAGCCGCTGACCCCGGTGATCGAATCCCTGCGCGCCCTGCTCCTGGCACAGCCCGCCGGTGACACCCCGTGGATCGCCCTGACCTGGTGCGCGGGCATCACGGCCGTGGCGCTCACCCTCGCGGGCGTGCTCTTCCGCGTCAGGACCCGTTGAGGGACCCCTGCCGGGGCCCCTCAACGGGCCGATGACGCGCCTGCTCGCTCAGCCGCCCAGCGGGTAGGAAGTACGGCCCGTCGCCTCGTCGATCTCGGCGTGGGCCTTCTGCAGCATCTGCGACGCGAGATCCATGAGCGCGCGGGCGCCCGCGATCTCTTCCCCGACCCTCAGCTGCTCCGGGTCGGAGGGGTGGCGCATGGCGTAGCCGCGCGCCCTCATCTCGGAGCCGTCCCCGAGCCTGACCAGGGCCGCCGCACTGGTGCGGTGGCCCTCCTCGGTGAATTCGAGCTCCACGTGCCAACCGACGAGCGTGGACACGGTGCATCACCTCCAGGGGGTCACCCTCCCCTCCAGGGTGCGCCCGGCCCCCGGTGGCCGCGACCGGGACCGCAACGGGACCCTCGGCTCCCGTCCCGGTCACAGGAGTGGCTAGAGGCCGCCGGTGAAGAGGAGGCGGTTGGGGGTCCCCGGGCTGACGCTCGTCAGAACGTCCTTGGTGGTCTGCCGGTCGATCCATCCGGCCACCTCGGCCGCGTCGGCCGTCGGGTGCGCCGCCTTGTAGAGGGCGGCGACCCCGGCGACGTGCGGCGAGGCCATCGAGGTGCCGCTCAGGGACAGCGCCCCGCCGCCCAGCATGGCGGAGGTGATGTCCTGGCCGGGGGCGTAGAGGGAGACGCAGGCGCCCCAGTTGGAGAAGTCCGTCTCCTCGTCCCGGCGGTGGGACGCCGCGACCGTCAGCACCCGCTCCGCGGACGCCGGGGAGACCTGGCAGGCGTCCTTCGCGTCGTTGCCCGCCGCGATCACCGGCAGCACGCCGGCGTCGGAGAGGGCGTTCGCGGCGTTGTTCAGGGCCTGCGAACGGTCCCCGCCCAGCGAGCCGTTCAGGACGGCCGGGTGCTTGGCGTTCTTCGCCACCCAGTCGAAGCCGGCGATCATCCCCGAGTACGATCCCCGCCCGTCGCAGTCCAGCACCCGGACGCTGACGACACCCGCCTTGCGCGCGACCCCGTACGTCTTGCCCGCGACCGTGCCGGCGACGTGCGTGCCGTGGCCGTTGCAGTCCTGGCCCAGGCGTCCGTCGCCCACCGCGTCGAAACCGAAGGAAGCCCGGCCGCCGAACTCCTCGTGTCCGTAGTCGACGCCGGTGTCGAGGATGTAGGCGGTGACGCCGGCGCCGTTGCCGGAGGTGGTGAAGTCGCCGTCCAGCGCCGGGTCCCGCTGGTCGATGCGGTCCAGACCCCAGGAATCGGCCGGCGCCCGGGTCCCCGGCGCGGGGGCCGGCCGCGGCGGGGCGGTGATCCTGGCGTCCTGCTCGACGGTCTTCACCCCCGGGCTGACTCGGACGATGTCCAGCTGGAGCGCGGTCAGGGGGGCGGCGAACCCGTTCATCGCCCTGCTGTAGACGAACGTCGGCTTCACACCCAGCTTCCGGGCGACCCCGGCCGCGTCCACCGCCCCGTCGAGGGTCACGATGTAGCTGCCGGGCACCGCGTCGGCCGCGGTGAGCAGCGGGGCGGGGGTCGGCTCCGGGGCCGCGACGGACTGCGAGGCGGTCGCCGACGGGGCGGTCACCGACGGGGCCGTCACCGACGAGGCGGTCGCCGACGGGCCGGCGAGGGCCAGCGCGGCGGTGACGGCGGTCGCGAGTGCGGTCTTCGTGCGAGTGTTCATGCCGGTGAGGGCACCACGCGGGAACGACGGCCGCCTAGGACATCCCCCGTGTCCCCACGGACACGCCGAGCACCACAGTAATGCGCTCCGCCGACCAGGTGGCCCACCCCGGCCCCGCCCTGCCGGGCCCGTCGGGGGGCACCGTCAGGCCGCCCCCGGACCCCCGGCGGGCGGCCGGGGCCGGCTCCCCGCCGCCCCTACCGGGCCTCCCGCAGCCACCCCGCGACCTCGGTGGCCCAGTACGTCAGGATCGTGTCCGCGCCCGCCCGCTTGATGCCCAGCAGGGTCTCCAGGATCGCCCGGTCCCGCTCGATCCAGCCCTTCTCCGCGGCCGCCTCGATCATCGCGAACTCGCCGCTGATCTGGTAGGCCGAGACCGGCACGTCCACCGCCTGCGACACCCGGTACAGGATGTCCAGGTAGGGCCCGGCCGGCTTGACCATCACCATGTCGGCGCCCTCCTCCAGGTCCAGCGCCAGCTCCCGCAGGGACTCCCGCGCGTTCGCCGGGTCCTGCTGGTACGTCTTGCGGTCGCCCTGCAGCGAGGAGGCCACCGCCTCCCGGAAGGGACCGTAGAAGGCGGACGAGTACTTCGCCGTGTACGCGAGGATCGAGACGTCCTCGTGTCCGGTCTCGTCCAGCGCGTCGCGGACGACGCCGACCTGGCCGTCCATCATCCCGCTCGGCCCCACCATGTGGACGCCCGCGTCGGCCTGGACCTGCGCCATCTCCGCGTACCGCTCCAGCGTCGCGTCGTTGTCGACGCGCCCGTGCTCGTCCAGGACCCCGCAGTGCCCGTGGTCCGTGTACTCGTCCAGGCAGAGGTCCGACATGATCACCAGGTCGTCTCCGACCTCGGCCTTCACGTCCCGGATCGCCACCTGCAGGATCCCGTCCGGCTCGGTGCCCGCCGTGCCGCGCGCGTCCTTGTTCTCGTCCGCCGGCACACCGAACAGCATGATCCCCGACACCCCGGCCTCGACCGCCTCCACGGCGGCCTTCCGCAGCGTGTCCCGCGTGTGCTGGACGACGCCCGGCATCGCGGAGATCGCGAGCGGCTCGCTGATGCCCTCCCGTACGAACGCCGGCAGGATCAGGTCCGAGGGGTGCAGCCGGTTCTCCGCGACCATCCGCCGCATCGCCGGGGTGGTGCGCAGCCGACGGGGCCGCGAGCCGGGGAAAGATCCGTACGTGCTCATCTTCAGTCGCCTCTTCGAGCATCGACAGCAGTCCGGACAAGCGTAGGGCCGCCCCGACCGCGCGCGGGCACGCCCCTCCCTGCGCTCCCCCGCCCGCACCCGTCCCCGCGGCCCGGCGCCCCATCGACCGGGGTTCCGCTCACGCTGAGCAACATGCCGCCACGGCGGGATGTCACACTCCACACGTGAAGTGTCTCGATACGAACTGCCTGGCAGCGCCCATGACTTGGCGGACGCACGGCCCGGATGGCTTCCGCACGAGAGCTACCTGAATTTCCGAATTCCCGTGCCGATCGTCGCGGTGCGTGACTAACGTGGACGGGGCCGGACACCCGTACTCCGTGAGGAGTACGGGTTGGTACGGCTATCTCTCGTGCTCAGGTGGGGAGTTCACGTTCATGCCACCAAGGAAGCGGGCCCGGCCCAACTCGACGGCGATGAAGATGGTCGGCGAACAGGTCGCCGTGTGCCGAGTCGCCAAAGCAATGACCCAGCGCGCGCTGGCCGAACAGATCGCCGTCGACGTCGAGACGCTGGCCTCGATCGAACAGGGCAGGCGCGTCCTCATGCCCGACGTCGCGGAACGGATGGACCGCATTCTCGGCCTCCCCGGCCTCCTCAGCGTCGCCGCGAACCGGATGCCGGAGGTCGACATGATCCCGGCCTGGGCGGAGGAGTACATGGAGCGGGAGGCGGAGGCGCTGGCGTTGTCCTGGTACGACACGATGATCATCCCGGGCTTGCTGCAAACCGAGGCCTACGCCCGGGCCGTCTTCGGCTGCCGCGTGCCGTTCGTCGGCGAGGAGAAGATCGAGCTCCAGACCGCCCGCCGGATCGAGCGGCAGGAGATACTGCACCGGCCGGTCCCTCCCACCCTCAGTTTCGTGATCTGGGAGGCGGCTCTGCGCGACCGGATCGGCGGCGACGGGGTGCACCGGGAGCAGCTGCTTCACCTGCGCGCCTGCGCCGATCGTCCCGCGATCTCGCTCCAGGTCCTGCCCCTCGGCATCACCACCCACGCTGGTCTCGCAGGCCCATTTACCCTGCTGGAAACCCCGGAGTTCCAGCACCTCGCCTACTCGGAAACCCAGCGCGGCAGCATCCTCGTACGCGACCCGAACGAGGTCAGCATCCTCACCCAGAAATATGCGATGCTGCGATCCCAGGCCCTGAACTTCGCTGAAACAAAAGGCCTGTTGGACCGGCTGCTAGGAGAGGTATGAGCACCCCACTGAAGTGGTTCAAGTCCAGCTACAGCAGCGACGAGGGCGGCCAGTGCCTGGAGATGGCCGTCGCCTGGCAGAAGTCCTCCTACAGCGGCAGTGAAGGCGGCCAGTGCGTCGAGGTCGGCTCCTGTTCCTGCTCCGACACCGTCCACGTCCGGGACTCCAAGGTCCCCCACGGCCCGACCCTCGCCTTCGCCCCCGCTGTCTGGGCCGGTCTCACCCGGTGGGTCGGAGCCTGAGGTCCCACCAGCTCCGGTGACGGGCGGCGGAACCCGCGGGCCGGGGCGCCGGGGGCACGGCCGCACCCAGCCGCGGCCCCGGCCCCGGCCGTACGACGAGGGGGCCCGGGCGCGAATCGCGCCCGGGCCCGCCCGCGCAGGGCGCCCACCCGGCAGGTTGACCGTCGCCCCGGCCCCCCAGGCCGCCACGCGGCGCGCGGCGACAAACTCTCGCCGGCCTCCCTGGCCGCCTCGCGGCGCGCGGCCCCGTACTCGGCGAGGGCCTCCGCCAGCTTCGACACCGACGGCTCCGGCGACAGCACGTCCACCCGCAGCCCGTGCTCCTCCGCGGTCTTGGCCGTCGCCGGGCCGATACACGCGATGACGGTCACGTTGTGCGGCTTGCCCGCGATCCCGACCAGGTTGCGGACGGTGGAGGACGACGTGAACATCACGGCGTCGAAACCGCCGCCCTTGATCGCCTCACGGGTGTCCGCCGGCGGCGGCGACGCGCGCACCGTCCGGTAGGCCGTGACGTCGTCCACCTCCCAGCCCAGCTCGATCAGCCCGGCGACCAGCGTCTCGGTCGCGATGTCGGCCCGCGGCAGGAACACCCGGTCGATCGGGTCGAAGACCGGGTCGTACGGCGGCCAGTCCTCCAGCAGCCCGGCCGCGGACTGCTCCCCGCTCGGCACCAGGTCCGGCTTCACGCCGAACTCCACGAGCGAGGCCGCGGTCTGCTCGCCCACGGCGGCGACCTTGATGCCCGCGAAGGCCCGCGCGTCTAGCCCGTACTCCTCGAACTTCTCGCGCACCGCCTTCACGGCGTTGACCGAGGTGAAGGCGATCCACTCGTAGCGGCCGGTGACCAGGCCCTTCACGGCCCGCTCCATCTGCTGCGGGGTGCGCGGCGGCTCCACGGCGATCGTCGGCACCTCGTGCGGCACCGCGCCGTAGGAACGCAGCTGGTCGGAGAGCGAGGCGGCCTGTTCCTTGGTGCGCGGTACGAGCACCCGCCAGCCGAACAGCGGCTTCGACTCGAACCAGGCCAGCTCGTCGCGGCGCGCGACGGCGGTGTGCTCCCCGACCACGGCTATGACCGGGCGGGCGCCCTCGGGCGAGGGCAGCACCTTGCCCTGCTTGAACACCTGGGCGATCGTGCCCAGGGTCGCGGACCAGGTCCGCTGGCGCGTGGTGGTGCCGGCGACGGTCACCGTCAGGGGGGTGTCGGGCTTGCGCCCGGCGCCCACCAGCTCGGCGGCGGCGGCCGAGACGGTCTCCAGCGTCGCGGAGAGCACCAGCGTGCCGTCGCTGGCGCCGACCTCGGTCCAGCAGCGCGCCGACGCGCTCTTCGCGTCGAGGAACCGCACGCCGTTGTCGTCGCCCCGCTTGTCGCGCAGCGGCACACCGGCGTACGCGGGGACGCCCACGGCGGTCGGAATGCCGGGCACGACCTCGAAGGGGATGCCCGCGGAGGCGCAGACGAGCATCTCCTCGGCCGTGTTCCCGTCGAGCCCCGGGTCGCCGGTGACGGCACGGACCACCCGCCTGCCGGAGCGTGCGGCCTCCATGACAAGATTGGCCGCGTCCCGGATCACGGGGACACCGGCGGCTGCTGACTTCTCGTCAGCTACCGTCAGCTGCGGCGTGTCGACGTTGCCGCGCGCATGAGTGCGTACGACGTCGAGCACATCGGGCTCCGCGATGAGCACGTCCGCGGCGGCCAGCGCCTCGACGGCACGCAGCGTCAGCAGACCCGGGTCGCCGGGGCCGGCACCGAGGAAGGTGACGTGTCCGTGGGCGGCGATGGCCGGAAAAGCGGAGGTGGTCGGACTTGTGGGGTTCACGCTCGCTCCCCCATCAGACCGGCCGCGCCCTTGGCCAGCATCTCGTCCGCGAGTTCGCGGCCGAGCGCCATGGCCTCGTCGTACGACTGGGGCACGGGACCGGTGGTGGACAGCTGCACCAGCGTCGAGCCGTCGAGCGTTCCGACGACGCCGCGCAGGCGCATCTCATTGACAGTCTGGCCGTCGGCCAGCAGATCGGCGAACGCGCCCACGGGTGCGCTGCAACCGGCCTCCAGGCGGGCGAGCAGGGAACGCTCGGCGGTGACGGCGGCCCGCGTGTACGGGTCGTCGAGCTCGCCGAGCGCCGCGATCAGGTCCGCGTCGGAGGCGAGGCACTCCACCGCGAGGGCGCCCTGGCCGGGGGCGGGCAGTACGGCGTCGACCGGCAGGAGCTCGGTCGCCTCGTCCCCGCGCCCGATCCGGTTCAGTCCGGCGGCCGCCAGCACGACGGCATCGAGCTCGCCGTCGTGCACGAACCCGATCCGGGTGTCGACGTTGCCGCGGATCGGCACGGTCTCGATGCGCTTGCCCAGGGACAGCGCGAGGTGGTTGAGCTGAGCCGTCCGGCGCGGCGAACCGGTGCCGATCCGGGCGCCTTCGGGCAGCTGCCCGAAGGTCAGGCCGTCACGGGCGACCAGTGCGTCCCGGGCGTCCTGGCGCGGCGGCATGGCCGCGATCACCAGGTCGTCGGGCTGCGCGGTCGGCAGGTCCTTCAGCGAGTGCACGGCGAAGTCGACCTCCCCGCGCAGGAGCGCGTCGCGCAGCGCGGTGACGAAGACGCCGGTACCGCCGATCTGCGAGAGGTGCTCGCGCGACACGTCGCCGAAGGTCGTGATCTCCACGAGCTCGACGGCCCGGCCGGTGACCGCGCGCACCGCGTCGGCGACGTGGCCCGACTGCGACATGGCCAGCTTGCTCCGCCGCGTACCGAGCCGCAGCGGCTGGTCGGGACGTGTGTTCATGATGCCCGTCCTGGGTCGTCGTCGTTCATCGGATCGGCCGCGTCTGCCCGGCTGACGGAAGCCACCGTCTGAGGGTCGAGGTCGAAGAGTTCGCGCAGCGCCTCGGCGTACCCGGCGCCGCCGGGCTCGCTCGCGAGCTGCTTGACGCGCACGGTCGGCGCGTGGAGCAGTTTGTCGACGACGCGGCGCACGGTCTGGGTGACCTCGGAGCGCTGCCGGTCGTCGAGGTCGGGCAGCCGGCCGTCGAGCCGTGCCACTTCCATGGCCACGACCTCGGCCGCCATGGCCCGGAGGGCGACCACGGTGGGCGTGATGTGCGCGGCCCGCTGGGCGGCGCCGAAGGCGGCCACCTCGTCGGCGACGATCCCCCGGACGGCGTCGACGTCGGCTGCCATCGGGGCGTCGGCGGACGTCTCGGCGAGGCTTTCGATGTCGACCAGCCGCACGCCCGGGATCCGGTGCGCGGCGGCGTCGATGTCACGGGGCATGGCCAGGTCCAGCAGGGCGAGCCGGACGGCCGCCCCGTCGGTGTGGGTACGGGGGCTCTTGCGGGGCTGCCGGTGCGCGGCGGCCTCGCCCTGGTCGGCCCAGGTCCCGTGCAGTTCCAGGGCGTTGGCGTCGACCCCGGTCAGCGCGGACCGGCCGTCGGCGGCCGGCGCGTCCGCTCCGACGGGACACCCCTCGGGCTCGGCGACGGGCGCGATGGTCCGCGCGGCCCCGGCATCGGGCAGGCGGCCGCCGGCCCGGGCGGCGGCGACGAGCCGTGCCACGACCTCGGCGTCCACACCCGGCCCCGCGGGGGCCGTGTCCGGGCCCGCCGGCACGTCCGGCGCCTGGGGCGCGGGGGTGCGGGGGCGGAGCCCCTGGGACACGGCGGCGAGCACGTCGTCGGCGGTCAGCACGAGCCCCGTGGCCCCGGTACAGGAGACGACCACGTCGACTCGTGTCAGCTCCTGCGGCACGGACCGCATCGGCACGGCCGAAGCCCGCACCCCGGTGCCCGAGGCAACCAGAATCTCGGCGAGCCGCTCCGCCCGCTCGGCGGTCCGGTTCGCCACCACGATCTCGGCGACGCCGACCCGCGCCAGCGTGGCCGCAGCCAGCGAGGACATCGACCCGGCGCCGATCACCAGCGCCCGCTTGCCGGCCGCCCACTCCTCGACCGGGAGCCCCGGCGCGAGCTGCTGCAGGCCGAACGTGACCAGCGACTGGCCCGCCCGGTCGATCCCGGTCTCCGAGTGCGCCCGCTTGCCGACCCGCAGCGCCTGCTGGAACAGGTCGTTGATCAGCCGGCCTGCGGTGTGCTGCTCCTGGCCCAGGGCCAGCGCGTCCTTGATCTGGCCGAGGATCTGCCCCTCGCCCACGACCATCGAGTCCAGTCCGCACGCCACCGAGAAGAGGTGGTGCACCGCCCGGTCCTCGTAGTGCACGTAGAGATAAGGAGTGAGCTCCTCCAGCGCGACGCCGCTGTGCTGCGCGAGCAGCGTGGACAGCTCGGCGACACCGGCGTGGAACTTGTCCACGTCGGCGTACAGCTCGATCCGGTTGCAGGTGGCGAGCACCGCCGCCTCCGTCGCCGGCTCGGCGGCGAGGGTGTCGTGCAGCAGCTTGACCTTGGCGTCCGCGGACAGCGAGGCCCGCTCCAGGACACTGACGGGCGCGCTGCGGTGGCTCAGCCCTACGACGAGCAGACTCATGCCGGCATCACCGCCGGGACGTCGCCCTCGGGGTTGCCCTTGCGCGCCACGGCGGCGGCACGGCCGGCCGGCGGCACCACGGCCGCGGCGGGGGCGGCGCCGCCCGTGGAGGAGCCGCCGGCGGCAGCGGCGGCCGCTTCCTCACCGGCCTTGCGCTGCTCGTGGAAGGCGAGGATCTGGAGTTCGATCGAGAGGTCGACCTTGCGCACGTCCACGCCCTCGGGCACGGACAGCACGGTGGGCGCGAAGTTCAGGATGGAGGTGACGCCGGCCGCGATCAGCCGCTCGCTGACCTGCTGGGCCGCTCCGGCCGGGGTGGCGATGACCCCGATCGAGACGCCGTTCTCCTCGATGATCTTCTCCAGGTCATCGGTGTGCTGCACGGGCATGCCGGCGACGGGCTTGCCGGCCATGGCCGGGTCGGCGTCGATGAGCGCGGCCACGCGGAAGCCGCGGGAGGCGAAACCGCCGTAGTTGGCGAGCGCGGCGCCGAGGTTTCCGATGCCGACGATGACGACGGGCCAGTCCTGGGTCAGGCCGAGCTCGCGGGAGATCTGGTAGACGAGGTACTCGACGTCGTAGCCGACGCCGCGCGTGCCGTAGGAGCCCAGGTAGGAGAAGTCCTTGCGCAGCTTCGCGGAGTTGACTCCGGCGGCGGCCGCCAGCTCCTCGGAGGACACCGTGGGCACCGATCGCTCGGAGAGGCCGGTGAGGGCGCGCAAGTACAGCGGAAGCCTGGCGACAGTGGCCTCGGGAATACCTCGGCTGCGGGTCGCCGGTCGGTGAGTTCGGCCAGTTGCCACGATGCTCCTGCGGGATGAGCGGGGCTGCAGGCGGCCACTTGTCCCAGGACCGCCCCGTCGACAGCAGGCTATGCCTTTGTGAACGCGTGCACAAAGATTGTGTCCGCTTTGTCCGACCAAAGTGACCGGGGTCACGCGCATGCGACACGCGGAGCGGGAACCGGCGGCACGCCGAACCCGTTCAAATCCCAAAGGGGGCATAACCGCACACACTCCTCACAGATACGCCGTCGAGCCCCCATAAATCGCCCATGATGGTAACCGCGAAGAGGGTCAGCCCCCCAACTCCCGGGGGTCAGCCCCCCAACGCCCGCCGCAGCCGGTCCGGGTTCACCCTCCAGAAGGTGTGCTGCTCCCCGTCCACGAGGACCACCGGAATCTGCTCCCAGTACAGCCGGTAGAGCTCCTCGTCCTGCGAGATGTCCTTCTCCTCCCAGCGCGCACCCGTCTGCGCGCACACCTCCTCGACCACACCCCGGGCGTCTTCGCACAGATGGCACCCCGGCTTCCCGATGAGCGTCACCAGCCGCTCGCCGGGGCTCTTCTTCTCCTTGCGGCGCAACAAAGGACTCATGCCGCCATTCTCCCGCGCCCCCGCGCCACGGCGGCGCCCCGAAGAGTTCACGCCCCCGCATCCCATCGGTTCGGGAACTCCCGAACACAATGGCTATGCTCGCGTCATGGCCGCTCTGGGATGGCTCACCCCCCGTAGGCGCTCCGCCACCGCGCGAAGCGTCCTGGCAGGCGAGGCCTCGGCCGAGGCCGCCCGCAAGACCGCGCTGACCGACACCCCGCCCCACTCCCCGCTCGACGCCGCCGGGACAGCGTCCGCCGCGATCCCCGACATGCCGGCGGAGCCCGCGTTCCCGGTCGCCGGCGACGACCTCGCCGCCGCCTTCTTCGACCTCGACAACACCGTCATGCAGGGCGCCGCGATCTTCCACTTCGGCCGCGGCCTCTACAAGCGCGAGTTCTTCCGCCGCCGCGAGCTCGCCCGCTTCGCCTGGCAGCAGGCCTGGTTCCGGCTGGCCGGGGTCGAGGACCCCGAGCACATGCAGGACGCCCGCGACAGCGCCCTGTCCATCGTCAAGGGCCACAAGGTCTCCGAGCTGACGGCCATCGGCGAGGAGATCTACGACGAGTACATGGCCGAGCGGATCTGGCCGGGCACGCGCGCCCTGGCCCAGGCCCACCTCGACGCCGGCCAGAAGGTGTGGCTGGTCACCGCGGCCCCCGTGGAGACGGCCACGATCATCGCCCGCCGGCTCGGCCTGACCGGCGCGCTCGGCACCGTCGCCGAGTCCGTCGACGGGATCTACACCGGCCGCCTCGTCGGCGAACCGCTGCACGGCCCCGCGAAGGCCGAGGCGGTCCGCGCCCTGGCCTCGGCCGAGGGGCTGGACCTCGCGCGCTGCGCCGCGTACAGCGATTCGCACAACGACATTCCGATGTTGTCCCTGGTCGGACATCCGTACGCGATCAATCCCGACACAAAACTGCGCAAGCATGCCCGCCACCACGACTGGCGGCTGCGCGACTATCGGACCGGCCGCAAGGCCGTGCGCGTCGGCGTCCCGGCCGCCGCCGGAGTCGGCGCGCTCGCGGGCGGCACGGCCGCCGCCATCGCCCTGCACCGCCGCCGCAAGTAGCGGCGCCGGGGCCAGGCACGGCCCCGCCCCGCCCCCGTCCGCCCCGAGGCCGGACCTGGGGCATTCGCTCACCTCTACCCGCACTCCCGGCGCGGCATTCCGGCCTGCCCCGGTCGGTCGCGAGCCAGCGGGGAAGCTGCCATTCCGCGCACCCAATCGATCAAGAACCGATCACCAACAGCGACCGAATACGCCCTCGACACGCAACAGAAGTGTCGGAACCGGTGATTTGAGCAACTGGGTGTAGCGCTGCCTGTACGAAGCGTTATTCTCCTCAAACGCATGCCTCCGGTCATCTGTCGCCACGACGGGTGAACGGTCCCGCACTGCACGTGATGGAAGCTCTGCCTCTGGGAGTCCCGTGTACCCACCTGTCGGGGTTGACGCCTCGGGCCTGGCTACGCTGCGCGCAACGGTCCTCGACCACCTGCGTGGCTTCGTCCCCACCGCGTACGCCGTCCCCGCCTTCGCCACCGCAGTCCCGGCCGGACTCGGTCCGGCCGGCCCTTGCTACGCCCTGACCGACGGCGGAGCGACGGTGGGCAGACGCGGCCGCGCGGCCGGGGGCTCGAACGGCAACGCCGGCACGAGCACCCAGGCCACCCACCGCCGCCCCACCGCGGACAGCGACCAGGCCCGCATGATGGACCTGGTCGAACGCGCCCAGGCGGGCGAAGCCGACGCCTTCGGCCGCCTCTACGACCAGTACAGCGACACGGTCTACCGCTACATCTACTACCGCGTCGGCGGCAAGGCGACCGCGGAGGATCTCACCAGCGAGACCTTTCTGCGGGCGCTGCGCCGCATCTCCACCTTCACCTGGCAGGGCCGCGACTTCGGCGCCTGGCTCGTGACGATCGCCCGCAACCTGGTGGCGGACCACTTCAAGTCCAGCCGCTTCCGGCTGGAGGTCACCACCGGCGAGATGCTCGACGCCAACGAGGTCGAGCGCAGCCCCGAGGACTCCGTCCTGGAGTCCCTCTCCAACGCGGCCCTGCTGGAAGCCGTACGGAAACTCAACCCCCAGCAGCAGGAGTGCGTGACCCTGCGCTTCCTGCAAGGGCTCTCGGTCGCCGAGACGGCCCGGGTGATGGGAAAGAACGAGGGCGCCATCAAGACGCTCCAGTACCGGGCGGTGCGCACCCTGGCCCGGCTCCTCCCGGACGACGCCCGCTGACCCCCTTCGCCCACCTCACTCACATACATCCGGTGACCCCCCGATGACGCTGTGGTCCGATCATCCTTCGTCCGTAACCCAAGTGCCGCGACGCTCGTTGTGCGGAATGCAGGCTCCCTGTGGACATGCTTCGCCCGAAGCCGCTCACCCGAACGGGTGGACGTGCTCCAGGAAGGCAACCTTCCGGACACTGTGGGGAGTCGATCGTCATGACGAGAGGAGGTGCCGCCAGTGATCGCGAACGTGACCCCGCACCGGCGGGCGAACGCCTTCGCCCAGGCCCTGGAGGATCGGACCCAGTCCGAGCTTTCGGAACCGGACCCGGCGGCCGAGCAGTCCGAGGCACCTGCCGAACCTGCTGACCACGACCGGTTGTTGGCCCTGGCGAGCGTGCTCGGCGAAAGAATGCCGCGCCCCGTGCTGGACCCCGAGGTCAAAATGGTGCAACGAGCCAGACTCGTCGCCGCCATGGAGACCATGGTGCTCGAAGAGAGGGCCGGGGGCGGTGCCGCCCCGGACCCTCAGGTGCCCGAACAGCGGACCGGCCGCGGCGCCCACCGGGCGACCTCGCTCCGGAAATTGCGGCCCCGCTCCCGCTGGTCCAAGGGCATCGCAGCGGGCGGCCTCACCGTGGGTGTGGCCGCAGGGGCCTTCAGCGGAGTGGCCGCTGCCAGCACCGACGCCCTGCCCGGTGACTCCCTCTACCCCGTCAAACGGGGCATGGAGGACCTGAAGCTGGGGATGGCCGACGAGGATTCGGACCGGGGCGAGCTCTACCTCGACCAGGCCTCGAACCGCCTGTCGGAGGCCCGCAGGCTGATGGAGCGCGGCCGTACGGGCGTACTGGACCACGAGTCCCTCGGCGCGATCCGCCGAGCACTCGCGGGCATGAAGCACGACGCGGAGCAGGGACACCGGCTCCTCCAGGCCGCCTACCAGCGGGACGGCTCGCTCGGCCCGATCCAGACGCTGTCGTCGTTCTCCCGCTCGCACCGCGACGCGTGGGGCCGGCTGCGGGAGAAGCTCCCGGCGCAGCTCACCGATGTCGGCGGCGAGGTGGAATCGGTCTTCCGGGCCATAGACGAAGACGTGGCGCCGCTCCAGGGCCTGCTCCCCAAGCCCCCCGAGCAGACCCGGGGCTCCGGCTCGCCCGGCGCCTCCGCCAAGCCGGGCACCCCCAGCGGCAAGCAGCAGTCCGCCCCCACCCCGCAGGCCCCGCCCTCCGGCAGCCCCGCGCCGTCGCCCTCGGGCAGCGGCAGCAGCAAGCCACAGCCCACGGGCGGCCTCCTGGGCGGTACGGGCGACCTGCTCGACCCGCCGGAGAGCCGGCTCTCGCCGGCGCCCTCCCAGGGCGTCCCGGAGCTGCCCAAGCCGGACATCACCCTCCCGCCCCTGCTCCCGGGACTCCTCCCGGGCCTGGGCATCGAAGCGGAGGACGCCGAGTAGCAGTGCGGAGCCGGCGGCGCGGTACACCACGCCCCGCCGGCTCCGCACTCCTTCGCCCGGGTCGGAGGACCGGGTCAGAAGAACCGGGTCAGAAGAACACGGACCGCCGCTGCACCAGCAGCCGGTACAGCGTGTGCTGGATCTGCTCCCGCACCTGATCCGTCAGGTTGAACATCAGCATCGGATCCTCCGCCGCCTCCGCCGCGTACCCGTCCGTCGGGATCGGCTCGCCGAACTGGATCGTCCACTTCGTCGGCAGCGGCACCGCCCCGAGCGGCCCCAGCAAGGGGAACGTCGGCGTGATCGGGAAGTACGGAATCCCCAACAGCCGTGCCAGCGTCTTGGCGTTGCCGACCATCGGGTAGATCTCCTCCGCCCCGACGATCGAGCACGGCACGATCGGCGTCCCCGCCCGCAGCGCCGTCGACACGAAGCCCCCGCGGCCGAAGCGCTGGAGCTTGTACCGGTCCCCGAACGGCTTCCCTATCCCCTTGAAGCCCTCCGGCATCACACCGACCAGCTCACCGGCCTCCAGGAGCCGCTGCGCGTCCTCCGCGCAGGCGAGGGTGTGCCCCGCCTTGCGGGCCAGTTCGTTCACCACCGGCAGCATGAACACCAGGTCCGCCGCCAGCAGCCTCAGGTGCCGCTGTGCGGGGTGCTGGTCGTGCACGGCGACCTGGAGCATCAGCCCGTCCAGGGGCAGCGTCCCGGAGTGGTTCGCCACGATCAGCGCCCCACCCTCCTTCGGGATGTTCTCGATGCCCTTGACCTCGACCCGGAAGTACTTGTCGTACAGGGGCCGCATCAGGGACATCAGGACCTGGTCCGTCAGCTCCTCGTCGTAGCCGAACTCGTCGACCTCGTACTCCCCGGTGATCCGCCGCCGCAGGAAGGACAGGCCGCCGGCGATCCGCCGGTCCCAGCCCCCGCCGCCCGCCCGTCCCGCGGGCGGCTCCACGACCGGCTCGAGGGCCGGCTCGACGACCGGCTCCGCCACCGGCGGAGCCGCCTCGGAAGGCGCCGGCGGGGCCACCCGCACGCGCCGCCCCTGAGGGCGCCGGCGCGGCCGGTCCTCGTCGAACGGAATGACCTTGGCGTCCGCCACTATCGCTTCGCTCCTTCACCCTCGTCGACGCCGGCGTCCGAGCCGTCGTCCACCTTCAGCACGGCCGCCACCCGCCCGACGGCCCGCGCCATCCGCTCCGGCGGCAGCAACCCGTTCCCCCGGCTCCGTGCGAAGTCGGCGAAGGTCTCGGCCGTCGTGTACGCCGGCTCGAAGCCGAGCACCTCCCGCATCTGCGTGGTGTCCACGACCCTGCCGTGCGTGAGGAGTCGTGTCTGCTCCGGCGAGAAGTCGGTCACCCCGACCGCCCGCAGCGCCGACCCGGCCCACGTCACCGCGGGCAGCGGCAGCGGCAGCGTCGGCCGCCCCAACCGCCGCGAGCACTGCGACAGCAGCAGCACGCCGTCCCCCGCGATGTTGAAGGTCCCGCTGTTCAGCGTCCCACGCCTGGGCTCCTGCGCCGCCAGTCGCAACACGTCCAGCACGTCGTCCTCGTGGACGAACTGCAGCCGCGGGTCGTAGCCCAGCACGGTCGGCATCACCGGGATGGAGAAGTACTCCGCCAGCGCCGAGTCCGCGAAGGGCCCCAGGATGTTGGCGAAGCGCAGCACGCACACCGCGACGTCCGGCCGCCGGCGCGCGAAGCCCCGTACGTACCCCTCGACCTCCGCGGCGTCCTTGGCGAAGCCGCCCGCGGGCAGCGACTTGGGCTCCGTGGTCTCGGTGAAGACGGCCGGGTCCCGCGAGGTGCCCCCGTACACGCTGGTGCTGGACTTCACCACGAGCCGCCGGACCGTCGGGGACTTCTGGCAGGCCCCGAGGAGCTGCATCGTGCCGATGACGTTCGTCTCCTTGACGGCGCTGTGCGCCCCGCCCGTCCCGGCCCGGCCTCCGGTGACCGCCAGATGGACCACCGTGTCCACGGCGTACTCGGCGAGCACCCGGGCGATCGCCGACTGCCTGATGTCCGTACGGACGAACTCGGCCGATCCCAGCCGGTGCGGCGGCGGCGCCGCGTCCACGGCGATCACCCGCTCGACGTCCGGATCGCGCTGGACGCGCCGCACGAAGCGGCCCCCCAGCTGCCGGGACGCTCCGGTGACCAGTACGACCTTCCCCACGAGATCAGCGCCTCCCTAGTCGGAACAACCTGCCCCCGGCTGCACCGCAGCCCCCCCACCAGGATGGTGGGGGGGCTGCGGAAAAACACGTACAGCTGCCGTTTACTTCTTGTTACGACGCTGGACGCGGGTGCGCTTGAGCAGCTTGCGGTGCTTCTTCTTAGCCATCCGCTTGCGCCGCTTCTTGATAACAGAGCCCACGACTACCCTCGCTCACTTCTCTTCACTCGGTGCGGGGCGTCTGGGCCCACACGACCTACGTCGGCCTAGCCTACCCGCCCGAGCTCTGAGCTTGTAATCCGCCTGCTTGCGAGGGCTTCGGGAGCGTCAGTCTCAGGCCGACTCCACCCCCACATAGGACTCTCGGAGGTACTCGTGAACCGCGTTCTCGGGGACCCGGAAGGACCGGCCCACCCGGATCGCGGGCAGATGACCGTTGTGCACCAGGCGGTACACGGTCATCTTAGACACTCGCATCACCGAGGCGACCTCCGCCACGGTCAGGAACTGAACCTCACTGAGAGGCCTCTCGCCAGCAGCCATGACACACCTTGACCTTCCGCGCATGACGGGCACCGGCTTCCCCTCCGGTTACTCCTCGTCGTCGCACGCTCACTCCCCAGAGTAGGGGCGCGTGATACGAGTGGGGAAGAGGAGCTACAGCCACTCCTGACGCGGAGACAGACTGGCCCGATTGAGCACATAGCGAGTGAGCGGCCGGTAGTGCTCCGCGCGTACCGCGTCATCAAGCGGAACCACCACCGAGACGCGCCCCTCGGCCTCCCCCACGAACAGCGCGGGGTCATTCGTGTCCGCCAGCCCGATCGCCTCCACACCGAGCTGACCTGCACCGCAGACCCATCCGTGGTCCCCCACCACCAGCTCGGGCAGCGGCCCCCCGGCCTCCGCCAGGGCCCCCAGCGCGATCCGAACCGGCAGGGGCGAATGGCTGTGCGCGCCGGTGGCACTCCCCGGCTCCCGCGCGCCGGGTTCCCGCACCAATGCGACCCCCCGTACGTAATCGATGCTGTACGGACGTACGCCGAACCGGGTCGCCATGTCGACACTTACCCCCTGCGCAGGAGTGAGGACAACACATCCCGCCGCCGACACCGCCTCCGCCAAGGCGGCGTAGAAGCCCAGGAGCCGGTGCGGATGACCCGTGCCGAACAGCACCGGCGAACCGGCCCGCGCCGCCTCGCCCAGCCGGCCCGCGAAGGCCTCCAGCGCCGCCACCGTGCGCTCCGGGTCGATCACGTCCGGTCCACTCACGTGCGCCGGATCCGCCGAGACCCCGCACGTGCGCGCCATCAGCCCCAGCAGGTCGCTCCCGCCCCAGCGACCCTCCGGCTCCAGCCCCAGCAGTACCCTCGGATCGCGCGCCGCGAACAGCCGGTAACTGCGCAGGCTCTCCTCCCGCGAGGTCGCGACGGGCCCGGCCAACCGGGCGGCCAGCAGATGCGCACGCAGCGCGCCGGTGCTCAACACCCCCCGATGCTCCCGCAACGCATCTGGCGGTTCATCAATTCCGGCGAACAGCCCCACCGTTGGCGTAACGATGCACCATCAGGCCAGCATGCCCCGCAGCGGGAACACGGCCCGCCGGGTCGCCAGCACCGCCTGGTCGATCCGGTCGGCCGGATCGTAGCCCGCCTCCCAGTCCTGCCAACCGACCGACCGCTCGTCCGTCATCCGGGCCGGTGCCAGCTGCCGCGTCCGCGCGTACACCTCGTCCCGCCACGACGGCGGAACCGCCGTCTGCGGATCGATCGGCCGGTGCCCCGCGATCGCCACCAGGTGCGTCCACGACCGCGGCACGACGTCCACCACCGCGTACCCGCCGCCGCCCAGCGCCAGCCACCGGCCGTCCGCGTGCGCGTGCGCGAGCCCGTGGCAGGCCTCCTGCACGGCCCGCTGCGCGTCCAGCGACACCGCCAGGTGCGCCAAGGGGTCCTCGACGTGCGTATCGGCCCCGTGCTGCGTCACCAGCACCTGCGGCCGGAAGTCCGCCAGCAGCTCCGGCACCGTCGCGTGGAAGGCCCGCAACCACCCCTCGTCCCCCGTCCCGGCGGGCAGCGCCACGTTCACCGCCGACCCCTCGGCGGCGGCCCCGCCGGTCTCCTCCGGCCAGCCGGTCTGCGGGAACAGCGTCCGCGGATGCTCGTGCAGCGAGACGGTCAGCACCCGCGGGTCGTCCCAGAAGGCCGCCTGCACACCGTCCCCGTGGTGCACGTCCACGTCGACGTACGCGACCCGCTCGGCCCCCAGCTCCAGCAGCCGCGCCACGGCCAGCGCCGCGTCGTTGTACACGCAGAACCCGGCCGCCCCGCCCGGCATCGCGTGGTGCAGCCCGCCCGAGAAGTTCACGGCGTGCTCCGCCTCCCCGCGCCACACGGCCTCCGCGCCCGCCACGGACTGCCCGGCGATCAGCGCGGACGCCTCGTGCATCCCGTGGAAGGCCGGATCGTCCACGGTCCCCAGCCCGAAGGACCCGTCGGCCGCCCCGGGATCGGCGGACACCTCCCGCACCGCGGCCACGTAGTCCTCCCGGTGCACGAGCCGCAGCGTCGAGTCCCCGGCCGCGCGGGCCGCCCGTACCTCCAGGACCCGGTCCAGCCCGAAGGCGCGCACCAGGCCCATCGTCAGCTCCAGGCGCACCGGATCCATCGGATGGCCCGGTCCGAAGTCATACCCCGTTACCGCCTCGTCCCACATCAACAACCCGCGGCCGCTCATGCCCGACACCGTATCGGGCGCCGTCCGCGCCGAACGAGCGGGCGTGGAAGAGCGTCACCAGGACCAACACCATCGGCACGAGCATCGCCCCGCGGTAGCTCCACGCGTCCCCGATCCCCCCGACGAGCGGGGACCCGATCAGGAAGCCCGCGTAGTTGAAGATGTTCAGCCGCGCGATCGCGGTGTCGGACGCCCCGGGGAACAACCGGCCCGCGGCGGCGAAGGTCTGCGGCACGATCACGCACAGGCCGAGCCCCAGCATCGTGAACCCGAGCATCCCCGTCCACGCTCCGGGCGCGGCGGCGACCACGGCGAAACCTCCGGCCGCGACCACCGTCCCGCCGCGCACCAAGCCCGCCGCCCCGAAGCGCCGCACTCCCAGGTCGCCGACGGCCCGCCCGATCAGCGTGGTCACCATGTACACGTTGTACGGGACGGTCGCCAGCTGCTCCGAGCTCCCGAGCACGTCCTGGAGGTACTTGGCACTCCAGTTCGCCACCGTCGAATCGCCGATGTACGCGCACGCCATCACCAGGCAGAGCGGCAGCAGCAGCTTGCCGCCGTTGGGCGGCCACCCCTCCTTCTGCGCCACGGGCACGGGCCGGGCGTCGGCGTAGCGCCGGCTCGCGAGGAGGACCCCCGGCACCAGCACGGCCACGGCCGGCAGGTAGCTCACGAACAGGTCCAGCCGCCAGTGCGCCCCGGCCCAGGCGGCCGAGGCACCGACGATCCCGCCCAGGCTGTACGCGGCGTGGAACCCCAGCATGATGCTGCGCCCGTACGCCCGCTGCAGGCTGACCCCGAGCATGTTCATCGAGGCGTCAAGCGCCCCCACCGACAGCCCGAACACCCCCAGGGCCACCGCCACGTGCCACAGCCGCGTACCGGCGCCGACGCCGAGCAGGGCCAGCAGCACCACGGGCTGCGCCCACCTGAGCACCGCGCTGGGCGGTACCCGTTTCACCAGGTGCTCGGTGGCGACGCTCGCAGCGCCGGCGAGGATCGGCACGGCGGCCAGGAAGGCGGGCAGCAGCCCGTCGGATATCCCGTACCGGTCCTGGATGGCCGGTATCCGGGTCACGAGCAACGCGAAGGCGACCCCCTGCGCGAAGAAGCTGAACCCCAGGGCGCCGCGTCCGCGCCGCAGCCGTACGTCAACCGTCATGGCGGCACAGCGTAGGCCCCGGTACTACCGGTGGGTAGAGCGATCACACGGGAATCGCCCGGGCCACCGCACGGGCCACCGCACGGGCAGTAACACGGACCGTCACACGGGCAGTTCCAGGATGCCCGGGAGCTGCTTCATGTCCCCGAAGTAGCCGGTGGCACCGGCGAGCCGGTCGGCAGGCATCATGCTGGTGAAGCCGTAGACGTCCATGCCGGCGGCCAGTGCGGCCCGCACCCCGAGCGGGCTGTCCTCGATCACCACGCACCGGGCGGGGTCGACGCCCATGGACCGGGCCGCGTGCAGGAACAGGTCGGGGGCCGGCTTGCCCTGGCCCACGTCCTGCGAGCTGAAGATCCACTCGTCCTCGAACCACTCGTCGAGGCCGGTGACCCGGTGCCCCACGCGGATGCGCTCGTGGCTCCCGGAGGAGGCCACGCAGTAGTCGATCCCCTGCTCCACCAGGCCGTAGAGCACCTCCTGCACACCGGGCACGGGCTTCAGCTCGCGCTCGAACGCGGTGAACGTCCGGGTGTGCAACGTCTCGTCGAAGTCGGCCGGCAGTCGCTGCCCGGTCCGGTCCAGCACGAGGTCGTGCACGCGGTGCACGGCGGACCCCATGTAGTCACGGAGGGACTCCTCGTAGGAGGTCGGGTGCCCCAGCTCGGTCAGGTATCCGGCGAGGATGCTGTTGGCGAGCGGCTCGCTGTCCACCAGCACGCCGTCGTTGTCGAAGATGACGAGGTCATAGCCCATGCCCCAACCCTACGAGCCGCCGGCCCGAATCCGGCTCGACCCCATGCCGGGCATCCGGTGGAGTCTGGCCCGGAACGCAGAAAAGCCCCGCACCATAAGGTGCGGGGCTCTCCCACAATAATTGTTCGGCGGCGTCCTACTCTCCCACAGGGTCCCCCCTGCAGTACCATCGGCGCTGAAAGGCTTAGCTTCCGGGTTCGGAATGTAACCGGGCGT